>JACPYM010000007.1 GCA_016196035.1 Acidobacteriota bacterium
CGCTTTCAATGAACACTTTATGGCAGAGATTTCTGCCAAGTACGCTTACGACCTAACTTGCTGGAAAAATCACCCGGCTTACGCAGAACTCAGGACTTACGGCGCTTTAGCTGCCTGATTTCTGTTCACAGTATTGATCAAGGTGCATTTGGAAAAATTCGCCTGCAAAATATACCGCGACACTCGAACTTCAGCTCACGACAGCGGTGTGGACTTGTCCACGAATTTTGGCGTTGTTTACCAGATAAAGAAGCTCAAGGTCTACAATCAGACAACCGCTGACAACATTTATGCGGAATTGAAGCTGAATTTTGACAGCGAAAGACTTAGCGATGGGAATGTGATTCTGGTGATAGACGACATCTCGAAAGAGATCAAAAATTACCTCATCAACATGAAAATCCAGTCAATCAGCAAAAGCGACATACTGAAATTAGCGAGTCAGTTCGAAGACCTTGAGGACAGGGAAAAGGTCTTAAGAATCATCTACGAAGAGTTTAGAAGAGAGTACTCAAGCACGGTTAATAGCAGAAGGTCATAGCAGGCGACTGGATTCCGGCCCTGTGTGTTTTTGATGACCTACGATGACGACGCGCAAATCCGCGAGTTGGCGCAAGCCAATGGCTTTGAGTTGAAAGCCGTAGCAATGAAAAACAACCATCATGCCGAGATGACGGAACTCTTGATCGGACGCAACCTGGGATGGTTGGATGCTACCGGCTGAGCGCAAGCGACAAAACAATGCACTCCGAAAACATCACCGCTCTTATCCTGGCTTACCTGCTCGGCTCGATTCCATGCGGCTATCTCATCGTCAAATTCAGCAGCGGCTCCGACATTCGTGAAGTTGGCAGTGGCGGCACCGGCGCGACCAACGTCTCACGCAAGGCGGGCAAAGGCGCGGGCGTGCTGACGCTCGTGCTGGATGCGCTGAAAGGGTTCATAGCCGTGTGGGTAGCGCGCTGGTTGGGCGGTGATGCCCAAGCTGGATGGATTGTCGCGGGCGCGGCAGTGTTGGCGGTGATTGGGCATTGCTTCCCGGTTTGGTTGAAATTCAAAGCGGGCAAGGGCGTGGCGACGGGGTTGGGGGTGTTTCTGGCGATTGTGCCGTGGGCGGTGCTGGCTTCGTTTGTGGTGTTCGCGTTGATCGTTTGGCGGACGCGCTATGTGTCGCTGGGGTCAATTTGCGCAGCGGCTTCCATTCCGCTGTGGGCGTGGTTGCAGCATCAGTTTTGGCAGCCAGTGCCGGACTTTGTGCCCACACTAACTGCGCTGTGCGTGGCGGCGGCCATCATCATTGCCAAGCACGCCGAGAACATTCAGCGCTTGCTGGCTGGGAAAGAGAATAAATTCGGCGCGGCGCGTTCCTGAGCTTTTGCGCGGGCGCAAGCGAAAGTTGTGCTTTGGCGGCAGATGGCACTGACTTGACGCGCCGCTTGCTGATGCGCGCGGTACCGCACCGATTATTTAATCCTCGCTATGCTCTTCGCCATCGTAATGAAACACGCGCGGCTCGTCTTCCACCCGCGTTTCCAGATGCACGGTGCGGCCCCAGAGTTTGAAAACGTGTTCCAGCACCTTGCGCGCATAGCGGATGTCTAACTCTGAGCCTTCGTACTGATGGGTCAGATAGAGCTCGCGGTTGCGGTGGTAATCGCCCTCGGTCACGACGATGTAAGGGAAGCCGAAGTTGGTCATGTTCGCCACGAGTTGATCGCGCACGCGCTCCCAGCGTTTCTCAGTGACTGTCCATTCCTCTTCGTCCACCAATTCATAGACAAACAAATCCAACTCTTCGCACAACTCTTCTGTGAGGTAATTGCGCAGGAAGGAAATATCGTTGTCGAGTTCGCGCACCTCGAACATTTTGGCGCGGCCCTGACCGAGTTGTCGGCCCAGCTTTTCACGTTCTTCGGCAGTGGGATTGTCCCAGCGGCGTTCGATGTCCTCAAAGATTTTGTAGCCGAGATAATAGGGATTGAGCTGCCCACGATGCGGCGAGACGACGCCGGCATGCAACTCGGCGAATTCGAGATGTTCTTCGGTGGGCAGATCGAGTTCGCGCATGATGCGGGAATGCCAATACGAGGCCCAGCCTTCATTCATGACCTTGGTTTGCATTTGCGGTACGAAATACAGCATCTCATCGTGGATCATGCTCATGATGTCGCGCTGCCAAGGCTGCAAACTGGGCGAGTGCTGCATGATGTACCAGATCAAATCTTTTTCGGGTTGCTGGCTTTCTTTCAGCGCATCGTCTTTGGCTTGGCGTTCGGCGGCGTCGCGTTCTTCGCGGGTGCGCAAATCGTCGTAAGCCCCGACTGGATGATTGGGCGTCTGCACTTCTTTCTCTTCGTCCTTATCGCGCTGGCGGCGGTTCTTTTTGATGTAAAAGTCCGGGTCAATGTGCTCTTCGATGGAAAGCACGGCGTCGAGAAAGTCTTCGACGGTTTTGCGGCCGTATTTGAATTCGTACTCGTTGATGCGGCGCGCGTGCAAGGCGGCGTCATCCACCATGCGGCGATTGGTCGGCGCGAAATAGGCGTTGTGCTTGAAAAAGTCTACGTGGCCCAGCACGTGCGCGATGACCAGTTTGTTTTGCAACAGCGAATTGGTTTCGAGCAGGAAGGCGTAGGACGGATTGGAGTTGATGACGACTTCGTAGATTTTCGACAGGCCGAAATCGTACATCGTCTTCATGCGGTGATACGCCTTGCCGAAAGACCAGTGCGAATAGCGACCCGGCAGCGCATACGAACCGACTTCGTACATCACGCTGGCCGGGACGATTTCGAATTTGGTGGGGAAAGGATCAAGGTCGAATTTGTTGACGGCGATGTCCCAGATTTGTGCGAGCGCTTTTTCGAGTTCGTTGACTTCTCTGTCCATAACACCTCACAGAGTTGTGTTTCACCACTAGGGAACGAAGAGCACGAAGACTGTTGTTTGTAATGAAAAAGGAATGTAGCGGTTTTGCAGCCGCGTAGCGGCGACCTGAGTTTAGCACGGCGTTTCAACGCCGGGAAAGGTCAGTGTCAAATCCGCGTCGCGTCAGCGACGCCTGAATTCAGGCGTCGCTGACGCGACGCGGAACTGTTGTATCGCTTACCGTGGTTTGAAAACCACGGCTAAATTCAACTGTCGCTATGCGACAAAAACGGCAGCACCTTACTTTTCATCACTATCACATGTTCGTTGCACCTTTCGTTGCCGCATGGTTTCAAACCATTGGTAATGCCTATAGCGGTGCCGACTATAGCACAATTTCGTTGCTCGACATTTGCCAGTGGCGATGCGAAGATGCCCGCTAAATCAGGACTTTTTATCATTGCTTGGAGCTAGACGATGTTCGATTACGCTGCCCTGCCGACGGCGGAGTTGCTGGAATTATTGTTCAAAGAAGAAGACCGCGTCACCGCCGCGCACATTGAGGAATTGGTCAAACGCGGCGACGAAGCTTTGCCGCCACTGCGCCAGTATTTGCAGAACGAAGATTACTGGTATGAAGGCAAGGGCGGCGCTTACTGGATCGTCTATCACGCCTGGACGATCCTGGCGCTACACGGCAAACCCGAAGACATCCCCTTGGTGCTGGATAAGCTGATGGATGTCTTTTATGCCGATAGCGAATGGGTGATGGGTTCGTTACCCGCTTTGTTGGCGGCTTTTGGCAAGCCGATTGCGCAACCGTTGATGGATTTCATCCAGCGCGAGCAAAACGGTTACAAAGACAATCAGGATTATGCGCAGGCGCGTTACAAGGCGGCGGCGGCGCTGGCCCGGTTGGGGCACGCGCACGCTGATTTGCGCGAACCGCTCTTTACGTTTTTGAGCAAGCGGTACACTGACCGGCAGGAAAACGATGTGCTGTTCCTGACGATGGCGGCGGATAGCCTGGTTTATCTGGATCGCAAGCGCGGCCTGTATGCGTTGCGCGCGGCGTATGACCGCAATGTCATCAATCGGAAGATGCTGGGCACGGTCAGCCAATTTGTCGCTTCCCTGGATCAGCCGGATCATCACCACCAGTATGATTTTGAAATCGAGTTGCTGGATTTTTATGAATCGGAGGCGCAAGCCGAGCGGCAGGAACGCTGGCAGCGTGCAGCCGCCGAACCCGTACAACTATATTGGGAACCTGGTTCAAAGCCGCCTACCAGCGCGCCGGAGCCGTGGCGTTTGGACGATGAGCCTGAAGCGCCGCCCGGTTACGAAGTCTCTGCGAAAGGTACCGTGCTCAATCCTGGCAAGATCGGACGCAACGATCCTTGCCCGTGTGGTTCAGGCAAGAAGTTCAAGAAATGTCACGGCACGGAGTAAATGCGGAATGCGTAAGGCGGAAGATAGCTGGTTAGCCGCAGGGTGAAAGGTATTCGCGCAAATGGAAAAAGGCCTGAAAGCTTGTGGCGAGCTTTCAGGCCTTTTCTGTTTCAGGTTGCTTGCAGTGTGAATTGCGAAATTCCGCCTTCCGCATTCAACAGTTATTGCTGTGCCGCGATGAAGCTATCAATCCGATCCTGATAAATCTTGATCTTGCCGGCATCTTCATAGCGTTTGCGCGCCGCCTTGATATATGCGTCATACGCCAAGCCCTGGCGTTCACTAACCAGCCGTTGGCGAATGTCTTCGCGTGAGGCGGCCAGCTTTGAAAGGTCGGCCTCGGTGCGCTTGGTGGCCGCAAAAACGATGTAACCAGCCGCGCCATATTTAATCGGCGCTTTGACGATTTCGCCTTCCTTCAAGGTGAAAAGCGTATTGCGCGCCTGTTGGCTGGTCTGCAAACCGCCCGCCGATTGGCCCGGGAAGGTCAGGTTGTTGAAATTGGTGTCAGTCTTGACTTCCAATCCGGCAGCCTTGGCCAAGGTTTGGAATTCCGCCGCCGTTTTGGCTTTGGTGATGAGTTCCTGGGCTTTGGCCAGCGCGAGGTTCGGTTCTTTTTCCTGCCGCAGCTTGTTCTCGACCTGATTGCGCGCCTGCTCGAAGCTCAACGCGGTGCCTTTATCGAGAATGTCTGTGGCTTGCGGGACAGCCAAGCCGCCCGTGATGCCGACCTTGTCGCCGATTTCGCCTTTCTTGAGCGTGCCGACAGCTTCTTCAAATTGCGGGCTGCTGCCGATGCCGGGCAAGGTGTCGCCATTCTTGAAATAGGGCGTGGACTTGAGCAGCTTGTCGGTAGTGGTCTTCATCTCTTTGGCGATTTCGTCCGCCGCTTTGCGCAAGTCTTTGTACTCGGTCGCCTTTTCGTAGGCTTTGTCGGCCAGCTTGGATGCTTCGCCGTAGGCCTTGCGGTTTGAGACACCGGCGCGCAGCGTGGCCTTCATCTGTTCAAAGGGAACTTCGCGTTGCTCGGTTACCTTCATCAGATACCAACTGGAACCATCGCGGAAGGGGCCGTCAATGTCGCCGACTTTGAGGCCGGACGAGAAGATGCGTTGTTGCCAGGCGCTGCTGCGGTTTGGATCTTTGCGTACCCAGCCGATGTCGCCGCCGTTCTTGGCGGTTTTGGTGTCTTGCGATTCGGCTTTAGCAGTCGCGGCAAAATCTTCGGGCTTGACGTTCGTGTTCGCGGCGGGTTTGACGCGCTTGGTGATTTCGTCAATTTTGGTTTTGACGGTATCTTCGTCTGAACTCGCCAAGACATCGCGGCGGATGATGCTGGCGCGATATTCAAACTGTTTGTTGCTGTTGTATTCCTCTTTCAGATCGGCGTCGGTGATGTTCATCGTCTTGGCGACCTCATCGGTCGAGATGAAGATGTAATCCACCTTGCGCGTCGGTTCGTCCGCCTTGAAATCGTTCTTGTGGGTTTCGTAATAAGACTTCAATTCGTCATCCGCAGGCTTGAAGGTGTCTTTGACTTTGTCGCGATCCACAATGGCGTAGGCGACCTCGACCTTGGTGTTGTCTTTCTTGTAGGTCTCTTCAATCTCTTTGTCAGAAACCTGTTCGCCTGAAATCAGGTAGCTGCGCACTTTGTTGGCCGTGATGCCGTCGCGCACCGATTTCTCGTATTCATTGACGCTCGAACCGTTCAAGGCCAAACGGCGGCGGTATTCTTCGGGGCCAATAAATAGGCTGGTCTCGCTATTGGTAAAGGACTTGACGACCTGGTCGCTGACTTCACGATCCGTCCCTTCCAATTTGAGATTGGCGGCGATGTCGAGCGACAAACGGCTGGCAATCAAAGCATCCAGCGCCTGCTTGTCAACCCCCAGGGCCTTGAGCGTAGAGAGCGGCAGTTGGCCGCGGCCCCCGCCATATTGCGCGCCGTAAGCCGCCATGGTGTTGCGCAACTCTTTGAGGGTGATTTCCTGCGAACCCACTTTGGCGATGACCTTATTATCATCTTCGGAGGTGGCGGTCGGGGTGCGGCCCCCCGTCAGACTCGTGTTTGGAATATAGAAAACCACCAAACCGACCAGCAGCAACAAGGAAAAGAGCAGCAGCACGATATTGCGCGAGCGCTGAAACTTAGCGAAAAAACGAAGCATGTTTAGACTCCGGAATTGGGATTGGAATGCGGGTGCTGCGCTTCACGAGGCAACTGGCAGCCCGGCAAGAAAGCCGGAATAATACCGGCTCGAAGGATTCTCTTCAAGCGCGTCTGCACGCGCGGGGCAATCGTCGAAATTGAACTGTCAGCGAACTATCAATGCAAAGGCAGTGTAGGGGTGACGGGAGCGGATGACAAGCGGCCTTACGAAACAGCCGAGGCCAGAGTTGCGGCAAAAATCTGCACTGCGCCGCCACGCGTGGGTTTGCACATGGCTGAAAGCTTTGATTAGGATGCTGCCCGCGCACCGGGGTGAAGCGGCCGGATGGCTGGGTGGATGCGCACACGCAACCGAAAACACTCTGCCTCGCATATACAGCAAGCGAGCCAGCATCAGCAACGCATACCACAAACAGTTCAAGCATTCCTTTTTTACCACGCAAGGGCGGCTTGAATCAGAACAACTGGGGAGCCATGTCCTCTGCAAACGGGCCAACGAGCGAGATCACTGACTTACTGCGGCGCATTGAGCAGGGCGATGCTCTGGCGCACGACCGCCTGGCCGGCTTGGTGCGCGCGCAACTCAAACGTATCGCCGCCAACCGTCTGCGCCGCGAACGCCCGGATCATCTCTATCAAACCTCCGACCTCGTGCAGGAAGCCTATATGCGTCTCTTCAACATGAAAGAAGTGCACTGGGAAGGGCGCGAACATTTCTTCAAAGTGGCGGCGTTACAGATGCGGCGCATCCTGGTCGAATACGCGCGCCACGCCTACCGACACAATCCCGTCAACGTGCCGCTTGATGATGTGCCTGGCTTGCAGTTCGCCGCCGGGCCGGAATTGCTGCGCGTCAACGAAATTCTTTACGACCTGGAAAAGATTGATCCGCGTCGCGCCGAAATCGTCGTGTTGCGCTATTTCGGCGGCTATCAAATCGAAGAGATCGCCCGGTTGACCGGCCTTTCCGTGGGCACGGTCAAACGCTACTGGGCGACGGCCAAGGCTTTCATAAAATTGCAACAGGGTTATCCCACGGCGTAACGCCACGCCCGTCTCCCCGGAGAGCAAACCATGCAGCAAGACCCGACCGATGAAATCACCCGTGAACGCTGGCGGCGCGCCTTTGAATTGTGCGAAACCTGCGCCGCCTTGCCTGCGGCCCAGCGTGCCAGCCATTTGCAAACGGCTTGCCAGGGCGACGCGCTGCTCTTGCGCTGCGTGCAGCAGATGCTCAGCGCGCAGACCGTCGCCGAAACCGACGGTTTTCTGGAAGCGCCGGCCTGGTCTTACACCCCGCCCGCGACTGATGCGCGCGCCGCGCTGGGCCAATCCGCCGGCGCTTACCGCATCACGCAGTTCCTGGATCGCGGCGGTATGGGCGAAGTCTATCTGGCCCGCCGCGCCGATGGGATGTTCGACCGCCAGGCCGCCGTCAAATTGATCCGCGCCGATTTGAACGCCAAAGATTACCGCCGCTTCCGCCGCGAAGTGCAGATTCTGGCCGACCTGAAACACGCCAACCTGGTGACGCTTTACGACGCGGGCCGCCTGCGCGATGGCCGCCCTTATCTGGTGATGGAATACGTCGAAGGCGAGAACCTGCGCGACTGGCTGCAAACGCAAGGCACGCCGCCACGCGAGACCATCGGCGAAATCATGCGCCAGTGCTGCGCCGGCCTGCACGCCGCGCATCAAGCCAGCGTCATCCACCGCGACATCAAACCGAACAACATCATTGTTCAACAGCAAGCTGAACTGCTTGCCGTCAAGCTGCTCGATTTCGGCATCGCCTATCGCCGCGAACTCTGGCAGACCAATCAGACGCAAACCGACGGCGCCATCGGCACGGTCGGTTACATGTCGCCCGAACAGTTGCAGGGCACGCCGCCGGAGCAATTGACCGCCGCCTCGGATGTCTATTCGATTGGCCTGGTGTGTTACGAAATGCTGGCGGGGCAGCCCGCCTACGCCGGCCATTCGCAAGCTGAGGTGATTGCCAAACGCTTCTATCAACCGTTGCCCCCGCCCAGCGCGCGGCGGCCCGAACTGGGCTTTTCGCCCACGCTCGACCGCGTCGTGCTGAAGGCGCTCGCCAACGCGCCAAAAGACCGCTATCAATCGGCGCTCGCCTTTGCGCGCGAATTGACCGAGGCGTTGCGCGAGACCGCGCCGTTGACTGATTCGCAGCCCGTGCCGCCTGCGCGCGCGCCAGTGCCCGTTGCCGCATCCGTTGCCACGTCCGTATCCACACCCACACCCACGCCCGCGCCGTTGCCGCGCCCGCGCCGTTGGGCGTGGCTGGCGGTGGCGTTGAGTCTGACCGCTGTGTTGGGCGCGGGGCTTTACCTGCTCTGGCAAAGGTTGCCGGCGCGCACTACGACGCCGCTGACCACCCTGCCGCCCCCGCCCGGCGCACCTGATACGCCCGGCTTGCAACTGCGGCTGACCGTGCGGAATGCGCAAGGCCGCCCGTTGCCCCAATGCAGCTTTGCGCTCTTCAACGCGGGCGTCAGCAGTGAGCCGAAACCGATCACCACGCAGAACGCGCTCGTCTTGCGCACCGATGCCACAGGCCACGCCGAGAGTGCCGCCGTGCGGCCCGGCACGTATCTGACCAAAACGGTTTGCCGCAGCCATCGCACGCTGAGCGAGACGCTCACGCTGGCCGAAGATTTGGCGCGCCCGGGCACGATCAGCGTGGTCAGAGCGCTGCAACCTGAGTAGGCGAAAAATAAATTTTCGGGGCTGTGTCCCTTTTCCGAAAAATTTGCGCTTATCTAGTTGCAACACTCACGTCGGAATCGTCACTCCGGCAATAGGCAGACAACTTTGACAGACCAGAAGGAGGCTCGTGATGAAAAAACTGTTCGCGCTTATTTTCCTGCTCGGCACGTTGTGCGCTGGCGCGGCTTACGCTCAAGACGAAGCGGCGGCCCGCGATCTTTACAGCAGCTACGCCAAGACCGGCACGAAAGGCCGGCCCGGCGCCCGCATCAGCATTGAGCTATTGCGCGGCGGGCAAACCGGCTTCGTGCCGCTCGACACCGGGTTTAAGGCTGGCGATAAGGTCAAACTACACTTCGAACTCAATTTCCCGGCCTACGTCGAAATCTACAACCTGGGCACTTCGGGCCGCCTGCAACGCCTCTTTCCGGCGGCGGGTGTGAGCGGGCCGGTCAAAATTGTCTCTGGCTACACCGTGCCGGCGCCCGCCGACGAATGGCTGCGCTTCGATCAGCGGGCGGGCATTGAACGCTTGTCCTTCGTCTTTTCCGCCGCGCCAGTTGCGCCGCCCAAGCTGGTCGCGGCGCAAAAACGTCCGCCCGCCAGCGCCAAGCCCAAAGCTAAAGGGGACGCCGCGCCCGCTGCCAGCGATACGCAACAAGCGCTCGACGATCTTAACGCGCGCGAAATGGCTGGCGACGCCGAAGGCCGCGACTTCGACCGCGTGCGGGTCGGCGCGGATGCTTACGTGCTGAGCAACCAGCAACGCTTGCGGCGCGCGCTTTACGTTTCGATCAACTTGCAGCATCGGTGAGGGCCTGGCCTGGTGCGGTACCGGGAGCGGTAGCGATCGGGTTTCTGCGGGATGTGCGCTTGCAAAGAAACCCGATCGCTACCGCTCCCGGTACCGCACCAGGCTGTCCCAAAGGAGAACCCGCCATGAAAAAACTGACTGCCGGCGTCTGCTTCGTTACGCTCGTGTTGGGCTGGCTGGTACTGCCGCAACTCAGCAGCCGCGCGCAAACCCGTAAACCCAACAGCCACGCCTTGCTGGTTGGCATCAATCACTACGCCCAAGCCTACGTTCCGCCCACGCCCGGCGCGGAAGAGGATGCGCTGGCGATGCGCGAATTGCTCATCAAGCATTACGGCTTCCACGCTGACGAAATCAAACTGTTGCTCGGCGCGGAAGCCACCGCCGCCAACATCGTCGCGGAATTCCGCCGCCGCCTGATTGCGGAAACGCAACCCGGCGATCACATCTTTTTTCATTACTCCGGCCACGGTTCGCGCGTGCCCGACGATAACGGCGATGAAGCGGACGGTTTCGACGAAGTGCTCGCGCCCTACGATGTCGCGCTGCAAGGCGCGGACAGCTTTGCCAACATCATCCGCGATGACCTGATCGGCGAATTGATCGGCGAGTTGAAAGGCCGGCAGGCCGTGCTCGTTTTCGATTCCTGCCACTCCGGCACGATTTCCAGAGCGCCCGGCAATGCGCCCGCCAGCGCCGCCGTCAAACCGCGCTATTTGCCCGCGCCTGCCGAGTTGAGCCGCCTGCAAACGTCGTCACGCGCGGTTGGCGGCGGCCCGGCGGGTTATGACGTGAGCGACTTCGCCGATGAGATAAACAGCCGGCAATTGCGCAAGCGCGACCTGAAATTGGTGAAAGAGAAACTGGACGATTCGACCGCGCGCATCGCCGTCATCTCCGCCGCGCAAGCCGGCCAACTGGCCTATCCGGTCAAGGTGGCGGGCGGCGACCGTGGCGCGCTCTCTTACCTGTTCACCGAAACGCAGCGCGAACGCGCGCTGTCTTTTAACGAACTGCGCGCGCAAATCACGACGCGGATGGCGACATACAACAGCGGCAAGCGCCAACAGACGCCGGTCTTCGAGGTGTTGACGCCCTTCTCGCTGGATGAGCCGTTGTTTGCGCCGATGCCGTTCGTCATCCCGGCCATCGCCTTTGCCAACCCTGACTCCACACTCAAAGTCACGCTGCGCAACCTGGAGGGCAAACGGCGCTACCAACTCGATGACGAGATTTCCTACGAGGTGACGACCAGCGCGCCGGGCTGGCTTTATCTGGTGGTTTTTAGCCAGGAGGGCAAAGCCACCTGCGTTTTTCCGACCGCTGAAAACGCGGATGATCGTGACAACTATGTCCGGCAGGGCACGCAGCGTCTGCCGCGCTCGAAATACTTTTACGCAATACCCCCGCTGGGCAAAGACATCGTGGTCGCCCTGCTGTCGAGCAGCAAGCTCAATCTAGGCGACAAGGAGGAACTGACCTGGGACGAAGTCTTCGCCCGGCTGCGCAGCAACAAGCTGACCGGCTACATCAACCGGCGCGGCGTCGGCACCAAAAAGCCGGGCCAAGCATCTGCCTCACCCGCTTCACTCCCAACTTCACTTGATGACACCGATTGGCAAGCCGCCAGTCTGGTCATCGAAACGATCAAAAAGCCGGACGGGAAAAAGGCCGCTGTCTCCCGTCCGGCAAGACGCGCAACACACGCGGGCAAAGGTGGCGGGACTGTACAGCCACCTGTTTTGCGCGCGGCGTTGAAACGCCCTTGAACCGCCGGCGACCGGCACGTCACCGCGTCACGCGCGCGGCTGGCAGACATTCAACCCAAGCTGATCTCATTCAGCTCTGTTTAGGAGGCATGACCATGAACACCATCATTCGCAACGCAGTGCTCGCGATCAGCCTGCTTGGGTTAGGCGCTTTCGCTTCCCCCATCCAGGCTTCCCCAATCCAAGCTTCGCCGACACAGACGGACAAGCAGGAGCAAGCCGACAAAAAGGCCAAAGAGAAAGAGAAAAAAGACGGCGGCATCAAGACCAAAGTCGGCGACATGTTCGGCATTGGCGACAAAGAGCAGCGCCAGGAGCGCGCCCAGGCGAAGTCCGAACGCGAATACCAGAAGATGCTGGCCGACGCGCGCAAGAAATACGACGCCGGGTCGAAAGACCACAGCCCGGATTTCAAGTACCGCGTGGATCAGGATTACAAGGAGGTGCGGCGGCAGCACAGCGATTACGGCTTCCAGATGAACACCTTCAACAGCAATGACGACGTGACGACCTTCACCGGCGACAAATTGAAACTGGAAGACACGCTCTATGACAACGAGTTCGTCCAGGATTACGTCAACCGCGTCGGCCAAGCGCTGGTGCCGGCCACTTCGGCGCAACGTTACATCTTCAAGGTCGTGCTCAATCCGGTGCCCGATGCGCGCTCGCTCTCGACCGGGACGGTCTACATCACGACCGGCTATCTGGCGCTGGTGGATAACGAGGCGCAGTTGGCCTACATTTTGGGCCACGAGGTGGCGCACATCGAGAAGCTGCACTGGCTACAGGATTCGCTCGTCTCCAACGAGATGGAGGACTTCAACCGCAAGCAGGAAAAGATTCAAGGCTATGCTTCCCTGGCAGCGGGCGGGTTGGGAACACTCTTCGGCGGCGCGGCCAGCGGCTCGTTTTTGCGCGGGATGCAATACGGCTATTTCGCCAGCGAGTTGACCGCGCTGGTGATGAAGTTCGTCAAGCCGACCAAGAGCTTCGCCTGGGATCGCGTCCAGGAAAACGAAGCTGACAAGTACGGCATGGAGCTGATGTTCGAGCGCAATTACGACCCGCGCGAAGTGCCGAAGCTTTACGCGCGCTTGCAACAGTTCAATGCGCGCGAGCCGCGCACTTCCGATGGTTTCGTGGCTCAGGCCGACCGCGTGTTGGAAGGCAAGACCTTTTCCAATTTCGCCATGGTTTCCTGGTCGGTCAAACCCAACCTGATGCGCGGCGCGGCCAATTTGCGCGCGCGACGCGGCGACACGGCGGATGGCGGCATCGTTTCGCCGCTGGAACCGGGCAAGACCTTTGGCACGGCTGAAGACGCTGAGAAGCGCGAAAAGGGTGCGACACAACAGATGGACAACCTGAACGCTGTGCTGCGCGAGAAGCTGGAGAAGGGCGAAATCATCGGCAGCAGTGAAGAGTTCCAATCGGTCATGGCCGATCTCAAACGCGACAACGGCATCCGCGCGTTTTATTTCGACATGTACCAAATGGCGCTCGACAACCTCCGCGAGGCGCTGCAAATCCGCTCGAACGATCCCTACACGCATTTCTACTACGGCAAGGTGCTGCATGCGACCGCGCGTTCAAAAGCTGAGAAAGCCGAGGCGCTCAGTTCGATCATCAAGGCCATCGAAACCGACAAACGCGGCGTGCTGGCCGGCCCCTGGATGCATCGCGCGCTGGTGCTGATGGCCGATCGCAATCCGGCGCAGAACCGCGAGATCATTGGCTATTTGCGGCAATACGTGGATGTTTATCAGCAAGAGCACGGCGGCGGATTGCCGCCCAACATGGATGTGATCTACGCCTACTTGAAAGACCTGGGCGACGATCAATGGGCCGCGCGTCCGGCCATGAACATCTCGACCAAGAATCTCGATCCGATCAAGACGGCGGGCGGTCAGGCGGCGCGCGAACCTGCGCCCTTGCCCGCTCCGCAACCGCAACCGTCATCACCACCCGCGTCTGCCGCGCCCAACAACGTGAAACGCAAACCGTAGCGCAAACCGTAGCAATTGACCCTGGGTACGCACCGCTTCCAGCGTGCGGGCTTGAAATCGGAGCGCGTAATGCCGGAGAGTTTTCCTTCGGCATCATTCCGTCCGCCACCGAGACCGCACGCTGGAAGCGGTGCGTACCCAGGGTTCCGCTTCAAACCCGCTTTCCCTCGGAGGTCTTATGCGTCGTCGTCTGCTCATCCTGTTGCTTGTCTGCGCGTTGAGTTGGTCAGCCGCCCAGCCGAGCGCCCAGCAAATCGCCCAACAAATTGTGGATGCGCGCGAGCCGTTCGCGCTGGAAATCCCGGAAATTAATAGCGGTCTGCACACCGCGATGGATGTCACCTTCCCTACCGACCGCCTGATTACGCGGCTCAAACTCTGGGTTGTCACGCCCTATGCCGAGCGCATTTCGTATGGGCATATCAGCGCCAAATTGAATGACGTTTCGCTTGGCCCGGTCGCCAAACCACGTGCTGGTTTGCATGGCACCTTCCTGGACATAGACCTGCGCTTACAACCGACGATCAAGTTGCTGAACGGCAAGAACCGCATTGAAATCCTCGCGCAGGAAGACCGCACTGGCAAAACCTATCGCTGCTCCTTCGTGCTGTTGCCCGGCAAAGTGAACGCCGCCGCCACGCCCGAAGCGCCCGACACCACGATTCGTTGTAGCGAGGCCTTGGCTCCAGCCGACCCGCACGCGCCCGTCAGCGACCACCAGGCCCCGCAAATCAACCTCGCCGAGCCGCAAGCCGCGTTGCACGGCACGGACGCGCCGCTGCGCGTGCGCGTGCGCGGCGACGCCACTGACAACAGCGGCGCCGTGGCCTCCGTCACCGTCAACGGCCAATTGATCGCGCCGCCCCAACTCAGCAAAACCGAGCAGAAAGCCAAAGAGCAAGCCGCCAAAGAGCAAGCCAAGCAGGACAAGAAAACCAACCAACCGGCGGTTGACCCCGCGACGATCAAGTTGCCCTTCGATCAAACCGTCACCGTGGAGGCCCAGGCCCGCGTCGTGTTGATCGAAGCCGCCGACCGCGTCGGCAATCGCCGCCTGTGCAGCGTCCCCATCCTGCGCGCGCCGGTCGCCAAGCGCGAAGGCTTTGGCGGACGCCGCTACGCCGTCATCATCGGCGTTTCGCAATATCTCTACAGCGAAGGCGGCCTGTCGAATTTGAGCTTCGCCGACAAGGACGCCGAGGCCCTGCGCGATTTTCTGAAGACGCCTGCGGGCGGCGGTTTCAAACAGGAAGAGATCGTTTGCCTGACGAACCGGCAAGCAACGCAATTGGCCGTCAAAGCCGAAGTCACGCGCTTCCTGACCAACGCGACCGAGAACGATCTGATCTATCTGTTCCTGGCCGGCCACGGCGCGCCTGATAAGTACGACCCGCAAAAACTCTACTTCCTGCTGCACGACACCAAAGTCGCCGACCTGCCGGGCACGGCGCTCTCGATGCGCTGGCTGGGTGAATTCCTGGATCGGCAAACCAAACGCGCGCGCGTCATCGCCTTTTTCGACACCTGCCACAGCGCGGGCATCAATCGCCAAGCGCTCAGCGCAGCGCCCCCGGCTGCCCCGGTGAAACCGGGTGGCCCGGACAAACGCGGCGTCGGCACGAAGAAGGACAAGCAGTCCGCGCCGCCCGCCAACCAGCCGCCCACGGTCACGCTCAGCGTCGGCGCGCCCGCCACATCGCCCGCCGCGCAACCCGGCTTCAATTTTTACGAAGGCGCGCTCTTTCAAAAGAAAGGCTGGACGGTCATCAGTTCCTCCGGCCTGAACGAAGAGTCGCAGGAAGGCGCACGCTGGCGCGATGCGGCGGGCAACGGCCACGGCGTGTTCACCTGGGCCTTGCTGGAAGGTGCGCAACAAGGCAAAGCCGATGCGAACGGCGATTGCCGGATTACGGCGGGGGAGCTTTTCGATTACATCCGAAAGACGGTGAGCGGCGCGACGGGCGGGGCGCAGAATCCGCAAGCGTTGCCGGGAGGGAATGGTGATTTGGCGATTGCAACCGCGCCTTGTCAGAAACCAACGCGTCCGTAAACTGAGGAGCCGCAATTTTTGCTTTTGCTAGCGATGGTTTTTCTGCTTGCTCAATCTGAGAGAGAAGATCAAATGACGAACATGCCTTTCATCCCTCGAACAAAAAAGTCGGCGGCAATACGACTGTCAGTGCTGCTTGTCTTATTTGCCAGCTTATCCAGCGCTGTCTTGTCTCAGACTCCAACCCCACCAGCGGCGGCAAAACCGGAAGTGTTGGGTTATGGCGATAGCCCTGGGACAATCAATTCCGTCGCTTGGAGTCCCGACGGGAGGTTTTTGGTGTCGGGCGGCAGGGGCAATGTAGTGCAAGTCTGGGATACCGAGAGTGGCGAGTTATCCACCAGCTTCAATGGGCATACGGCTGATATCCGGTCGGTCGCGTGGCACCCGGAGGGCAAGCTAATTGTTTCGGCCAGCGACGATAAGACGATTCGGATTTGGGATGTAGCCAGCCAGAAACTTTTGCAGGTTCTAAGAGGGCACATCGGCGCAGTAACTTCAGTTGCGATCAGCCCCGATGGCAAATTTTTGGCCTCGGGGAGTGATGATGACTCGATTCGTATCTGGGAGTTACCTGAAGGGAAGCTTGTGCAAACGCTCAACGGGCATACTAATGATGTCCACGCGGTAGCTTGGCATCCCTCCGGCAAATTTCTAGGTTCGGGTGGCTCAGATCACATGGTAAGAGTATGGGATTTAGCGGCGGGCAAATTGCTTCATACCTTGAAGGGGCATAAGGAACCTGTTCTCTCGGTTGCGTGGAGTCCGGATGGCAAATGGATTGCTTCAGGAGGGCGCGATGAAAAAGTTGTTATTTGGGATTTCAACACTCAGAAAATGGCTCGTGAATTCCCGACCAAAGAAGGAGCAATCAATTGGGTGTATTCAGTATCCTGGAGTCCGGATGGTAAGAGAATTGCCGCAGGGAATAACGATGATCGGATTCGTATTTGGGATACTGAAAGTGGAAAGCTACTAAATAACATCAGATTGTCGCCAGTTATCAAGGTGCTTTCGGTCGCTTGGAATCCCGATGGAAAGCAGCTCGCTTCAGGTTCCTGGTCGGCCCGGGTACCGTTACAAATCTTTGAGACACAAAACTGGCGGTTGACAAAAAGTTTCTCCGGGCGGGATAGGTGGGTTCTCTCATTATCAGCCACCCAGGATGCCAAGATTGTTGCTTCAGCCGAACGTGGAGGAAAAATCAGGTTATGGGATGTTGACACTGGTAGCACCCTAAGGACATTTTCAATTGGAGCTAGTAATAGTTTCGTAGTTGGTTGGAGCAAGGATGGCGAATATCTCATCGTTAGTGGTGCGGATATACCAGTTCGTCTTTATCAAACCAAAACTGGAGAATTGTTGAGTACGTTTGATGAGCAAACAATCGGGGCGAGACTGGTCGGGTTGAGTTCAGACCAAAAACTGATTACTTTGCAGGAGAAAAGCAAAGCTATCAGTCTTTGGGATACTGATAGCGGCAAGCGAGCGCAAAAATTGTTTGATCTTGTCGATCCATATACTGCCATTGCGTTCAGCCCAAATGGTGAATTGTGTGCGATAGGGAACTCCGACAAGACGATACATTTGCGGTCTACCAAAACAGGACAAACCTTACGCACGCTGACTGGCCACATGAAGAACGTCAATTCGTTTGCGTGGAGTCCTGACGGCACACAACTCGCTTCCGGCAGCGATGATCAAACGGTTCAATTGTGGGAAGCCGCGAGCGGCCGGCCCCTGCGCACGTTGAAAGGCCACAGTGGTTGGGTGGGAACCGTCCGTTGGAGCCGCGATGGCAAATGGATTATCTCAGCCAGTGGGGATAAGACGGTCAAAATTTGGGAAGCGCAAAGCGGCAAGCAGTTACATACGCTCAAAGGGTATAACGCTCCGGTTCGCGCCTTGCACTTGAGTCAAAATGGTAGATTCCTGATTACAGGCAGCGATGACCGCGAGATCAAGCTTTGGGATACACGGAATTGGTCGAACCCGGGTTCGATCCTCTCTTTGCCGGAGGATAACTGGCTGGCCTACACCGATGACGGTTATTTTCATAGCTCTGATGATGCCTTGCGTTATGTGAAATGGCGCAGAGGAGAGCAGACGCTTGATAACGAGCAATACAAAGCCCAGCATTACCGGCCCGATTTGGTTGCGTTGCGGCTGAAGAGCTTTACCGCAGAAACAAATTTACTAGCTACCAACCCAACAAGCCAGACAGGAATGCAACTGCAAACTCAAGCGCCGCCACAATCGCAAGCTACTCCGGTCGTACCTAAACCCAATGTTGAAGTAAAAGACACTAAGCCGCCCCTCATCCGCATCACTGCGCCTGACATCACGCGCGGCGTCGGCACGAAAAAGTCTGACAGCAAGCTCAGGGTGGCCGGGCAAGTGACAGATGAATCCGGCATCAGTGAAGTCACGGTGCGCGGTCTTGCGGCAACGCTGGATGAGCAAGGCAACTTTTCGGCAGAAATCTTGCTCAAGCTCGGCAACAACCCGATCAAAGTGATCGCCACGGATATTTATGGCAACAAGGCTGAAGAGAGCTTCACTATCCGCCGCGAAGAGCCGCCTGTAGCCGAAGCGAAACCGTCCGTGCCGCAACCAAAGCCTGACCCCGTGCCCACCTGGGCGGTGCGCAAAACCTATGCGCTGGTGATCGGCAATAACAAGTATCAACATCTGGCGGCACTCAAAACCGCAATTGCCGATGCCGAACAAGTGGAGCGCGTGTTGCGCGAAAACTTCGGCTATGCAACGACGCTGCTCAAAGACGCCAAACGTGAGCAGATAGTGCTGGCGTTGAGCGAATACCGCCGCCAGCTCGATGTGAACGCCGACTTGTTGATCTATTACGCCGGGCACGGTTATTTCGACACGGATGTGGACAAGGCTTACTGGCTGCCAGTGGATGCGCGCGATGGCGATGTCTCCAATTGGATCAGCGCCGATGACGTGACGACGAGCATCAAGGGAATGCGGGCGAAACATGTGCTGGTGGTTTCGGACAGTTGTTACTCCGGCACCTTGGCGCGCAACACGGTCAGCAAACTGACTACGCCGCTGGAACACGACAGGTATTTGCGGAAGATGGCTGAAGGCACATCGCGCACGTTGATGGCGAGTGGCGGCAACGAGCCTGTGTTGGATGGCGGTGGCGGCCGGCATTCGATCTTTGCGAGTGCGTTGCTGCGCGGGTTGGAACAGCTAGAGCCATCGGTCTTCACTGCCGATGAGCTGTTCTTCCAGTTTGTGCGCGAGCCGGTGGCGGGCAAGTCCGCGCAGACGCCGGAATACAATCCACTGCGCAATTCCGGGCACGAGAGCGGCGATTTCGTCTTTGTGCGTAGGAAACCGTGACGCTGCTTCGTTACGGACTTGCGCCCCGAGTAGTTGAGAAGAAAGCGATACCATTTCGTGACCCTGATTCAAAAAAGCGCGGGCGCGAGCCAGCTAAGCCGCTCGCGCCCGCGTTCTCTTCAACCGCCTACCGGCTCCGCAGCACTTTCAACAGCGCATAATTCTCCAACGTTCCATTCGCCCCGGTCAGCGGCGTCAGGTTATGCCGGTCAGCCGGATTGGCCGCGCCGGGCAAGCCATTCCAACCGGGCCGCCAGTAAAGCACCGAGACGCCCGTCGCCAGCGCCGTGCGCTGCTTGCCGATGAATTCGCCGCAAGACGTGGGTGTGCCGTAGCTCGAAAACGAAGTTGACGTCTCGCGCGAACCGGGCACCGTCGCGGCGTCCAGCCAGACGAAGTTGCCGTCGTTGGAAAACACGTCGCCGCTTTGCAATTGGCCGCGCACGCTGTCGTAACGCCCGTGCATTTCCAACGCCAGGCCGGTGACGCGGAAGACTGTGCCGCCAGGGCTGCGGCGCATAGGTGAGCTGTAAGCGTCGTGTTGTTGTTGCGCGCGGATGGCCGTCAGCAGGTTCTGGTAATCGGTCAGGTTCGTGCAGTTGTCTTCGAGATAGGGGCAAAGCACGATGTCGAAGCGGTTGCCCAGACCGCGCGCGGCGGCCCATTGCTCCAGGCCTTTGGCCCAGGCGTCAAAGGCGGCGACGCGTTGCAGGTAGCGCGCGCGGAAGCTGGACGCTTCGTTGCCGCGTCGGAAGGCCGCCCAATCGAAGGCCGCATTGTGGAACCAGAGATAGGCCGTCAGCTTCAGGCGGCCATTCAAACGCGGCAGCGCGGATTGCGTGAACGCGGTGGCGTTGCCGAATGGGTTGCCGGCATTGAATTCGTAAGGCAGGAAGCTTAGTTCGAGGTCGCCGCCGGTTTGCGCGTAATCATTCGCCAGTTTGGTGACGTCGGCGGACGTCCAGTTGGCGAAGCCGATGGCCTGCGTGCCGGTGTAAGCGGCGGAGGCGCTGAGCGGCGTGAGCAGCAAGGCGATGAACAGGGACATTTTGATGATGCGTTGCATAGTGGTTTCTCCTTGTGGTTAGCGGGTCTTTTTGGGTTCGGTGGAGGGTTTGTCGAACTCGCGGGCGACGGCGTCGAGTTGTTCCTGCAACTCGACGAGCCGGGCTTGTTCGGCGCGTAGGGTGATTTCGAGTTGTTGCTGGCGCTGGCGCTGGCGTTCGGCTTCCTGGCGCGCGTCCTCCTGCTGGCGCGTGAGCGCACGTTGCAGACCCAGGTAGCTTTGGCGTAGTTGTTCGCGCGCCGCCGGGTTGGATTCGCGTTGGAAGGCGGCTTCGAGTTCCTGCAACTCTTCCTGATCGCGGCGTGCGTCGTAGCTCTGTTGCTGGGCGGCGCGGAGTTGTTCGACCTCTTCGGTGAGGCTTTCGACGCGGGCTTGCTGGCGCGCCAGTTGGCCGGTCAACAGTTGGGCGCGGTGATTATTGAGCGTGGCGCGTTGCATGACCTGGCGCAGTTGACGGACTTCATCGAGCAGGGCGCGCAGCAATTGCGCTTCGGGCGAAGGCGCAATGGATGGCGCGGCGGATGGCGCGGCGGATGGCGCGGCGGATGGCGCGGCGGATGGCGCGGCGGATGATGCGGGTTGTTGGGCGAAGGTGCTGCCGGCGAGCGCGAGGCTTAGCAGACAGAGCGCGAGCAATGATTTGATTCGTGGCATAAAAACTCCTTTTGTTGATTGAAGGTGAGGTGTGACAAGCCGGGCGGCTTGTCACACCCGGAAGGCGCTATCGTTGCGTGTAGTTGAGGCGCGCGGGCGCTTGCGGCACAGCGTTGACGATGTAGCCGTTGGTCGGGCGCGGCGGCGTGGTGTCGGCGCGGCTGAAGTTCTTGTGCGTGTAGTAGACGACGACGCGGCCCGGGCCGTTGCGATCCAGGTACACGTCCACGTTGGCGAGGCCGGTGGAGTAGGTGTATTCACCGTAGAAATACTCGTGCGCGTCGGGCACGCCAGTGAAGCTGAGCTTGATGCCTGTGCTGGTGGCGCTGCAGCGGTAGGTTGGGGTAGGGAAGTCGTAACTCGAATTGAAGTCGAGTTGGAAGAGGCGCAGGTTGTTGGGGCCGTTGACGTCGGGATCGAAGCGCACGTAAAGACGCGTCGGGTGGCCGTTGCGGATGTAGCCGTAAACGTTGCCGGTCGCATAACCCGGCAGCGCGAGGTTCGGCAAACTGCCGCGCGTGGAAAGATAGCGCGGCGAGCCTGGGTCGGTGAAATCGAAGTTGGCGCTGCATTGTTGCGCCTGGGCAGGCACGCTCGCCAGCGTCAGCAACGTGAACAATAGCGCGGCCAGCCAGCCGCTCAACCGTGGACGAGTGATGGTGTGAACTTGCATTGCAAAAGCTCCTTCGTGTTTGCGGAGTTTGGGGGCGAGGAGGGCGGCCAAGGGGTATTGCCCGAATGGCCGCGCCTCCGTTCAGACGGCGCGTTGCCGTCTTCACCCCCTAGAGCGCGGCTTTGGCGGCGGATGGCCCAGGCGCTGAAAAAAATATTTGCGGGCGACTCAGTGGCAAGACTTGGCTTGAGTTTGGTTGCAATGCCGTGGGGCGAGCATATAATCCATCGCGGCCAAGCAAGATTCATCTGAACCATCAACTACCGCTGAGCCGCTTATGGAAATCGTGACTCGTGCCGCGCGCTTGCATTCATTGGCTGCCCGGTTGGCTGCCGAAGGGAAGACGATTGGTTTGGTGCCCACGATGGGCGCCCTGCACGAAGGCCATCTGCATATGGTGCGCGAGGCCAAACGCCTGACCGATGCCGTCATCGTGACCATCTTCGTCAACCCGCACCAGTTCAAAACGCAGCAGGAGTTTGAAGATTATCCGCGCGATCTGGCGCACGATGCCGATCTGCTGCTGCCGCTGGATGTGGAGTATGTCTTTGCCCCGAATGCCGAGGAAATGTTTCCGCCCGGCTTTGCCACCTGGGTCGAAGTGAAAGTCCGCGATGAGGAACTCGAGAGCGCGACGCGGCCCGATCACTTTCGCGGCGCGGCGACAGTGCTGATGATTTATTGCAATCTGATGCAACCGCGCTTTGTGTTCATGGGGCAGAAAGACGCCCAGCAAACCGTGATCGCCAAAAAGATGATGCGCGATTTGCACATGTCAACCGAGATCATCGTTTCCCCCACCATCCGCGATGCCGATGGGGTGGCCCTTTCCTCGCACTTCGATTTCCTCTCGCCCGCCGAACGGAAAGCCGCCACCGTGCTGCCCCGCGCCTTGCAAAAAGCCGAGGCGCTCTTTACCAACGGCGAACGCCAAGCCGCCAAGCTGATGAAAGTTATGCGTAAGGAGATTGAAACCGAACCGCTGGCGCGCCTCGATTACATCGCGGCGACCGACACCGATCAGCTTGCGCCCCTGGACGATATGACGGGCCGCGCGACCCTGCTTTCACTGGCGGTATATTTCGGCAAGACCCGGCTGATTGATAACGTTATCCTGCACGACGAGAAGTTCAAACCGAAGGTGGGAATTAAGCTGGGATAACGTCTGCGCCGCTGATGACAGCCTACTTAGCCATTCCCTTCTATTCACCACTCCTGATTTTCCTGATCGGGTCAATCACGGCTCTGGGCTTTTATGGCTGGGGAAGGTTGCTGTTGCAACTCTGCCAAATGCATTTGCCCGCACCGTGGCGCCAAGTCGCGGGTTTGGTATTGGGGCTAGAAGCCTTCAGTTTACTGGTTCAACTTGCAGGTATGGCAGGGCTGGCCACGGGCAATGTTTTAGGTGGCTTGTGGGGGCTTTTAGCACTTTGCGGCGGAGTTGCCGTCTGGCATGAGCGAACGCAATTGCCCAAACTGCGCGTCGGCGAGATTAGCCGTGGGGAAGGCTTGGGGCTGGGAATTTGTGGCGCTGCCTTATGCTTGAATTTGCTGGCTGCCTTGCCGCCCGCAACGAAGATAGATGAAGTTTACTATCACCTCGTTTTGCCCAGCCGTTTGGTTTTGGACGAAGGGCTAAGGTTTTATCGGCAACCGTGGCAAGGTGCAATTCTGCCGCAAATGACTTATCAACTTGCCAGCGCTCCTTTATACGCGCTGCATTATCCGGATGCCATGAATGTTGTGAGCTGGGCGCTAAGCGGAGTTTGGGCATGGTTTGTCTGGCTGGTATTGCGGAAGGCCGCAGTCTCTCACCTACAAAGCTCAATCTGGACAGCCGCTTTGCTGGTTGGCATGTATTCGATTGTCTGGCACGTGACGGCTGGTGGACACGCTTTAGGGGACTTGGCCATGACCGCAGCCTTAATGGCGGCTTTCCAACGACGGGAATTGCTGGCGGCTTTGGGTGAGAGGCAGTTCATCAGCCTGGTTTCGATCCTCTGTCTGGGCGCGGCTTCGACCAAACTTTCCTTGTGGCCCGTCCTTGGTGTTTTGCTTGTCTGGCTGGGTGTTTGGCTAAGCCGCCAAATCCCTGGGCGAACCCGTTGGGAAGTTTGGCTGTGGCTTTGTTTACCTTGGATAGTGTTGAGTTTGCCGCTGCTGTTGTGGACCTGGCGGCAATCCGGTTCGCCATTCGGCCCAGTTTTAAGCCAATGGTTTTCACACTCCGTCTATGAGCCGCGACAGATTCAAGCAGAGTTGACGCGCACCCGTGAGGTTAATCGGCTGCCAATTCGGGAAGTCGTTGGGTATGCCTTAATCAATTACCCGCCACTCTTGTGGCTGGGAATGCTGGGGGCTTTGCTGACGCCAAAAATCCCCCTGCCCACGCGCATGTTCGGCGCGCTGTTGCTGGCAATTCAGTTGGTACTTTTAGTGTGGTTATTGCCGTTTGATTTACGCTTTCTAGGCGCGTTACCCGCCGGCCTCATGTGTTGGTGGGTGATTGTTGTTGCGCCACGGGTGCAAACCTGGGCTGCTGGCGCAAGACCGCTGGCAATTGTCATCGCGGCTGTTTTCCTGTTGCCGTGGTTGCTGGTAAAGGCCTATTACGCCAAACAATTTGTTCCGATTTTGCTGGGACAACAAGCGCGGGCTGCTTTCTTTGAAAACAGTATCGGATTGCTGGCTGATTATCGGCAATTAGATAAATTGTTACCGCGCGATGCCGTCTTGTTCAGACCGGCGGGTAGATTTACCGCCGCCTATGCCCCGCGCCCGGTGTTGATGGATGTGGCGGATTTACCGGCAGGGCGCGCGGTGTTTTTATTGGGCACGTGGCCGCAAACTGTTAGCCGCGAGCAGTCACTGGAGCTTATTGCGCGTTTCCTGCCAGCGGGATTTAGTTTGGGTGAGATCGTTTATGAAAACCCAAAGGCAATTTGGATGTGTTACCGCACCCCCGGTAAGGCCCCAGATGTAGTGCCTATTTTTGTGGCCCGGCTTATCAGACAGTGAACTGGGCCGAACACCATTCCAGTCATTCCTCAAACATTGAACCGGAACAGCAGTACATCGCCGTCCTTCACCACATACTCTTTGCCTTCCGAGCGCATCTGGCCTTTTTCTTTCGCACCCTTCCAGCCTTCACATTTGATGAAGTCGTCATAGGCGACCGTTTCGGCGCGGATGAAGCCCTTCTCGAAATCGCTGTGGATGACGGCGGCGGCTTTGGGCGCGGTGTCGCCCTGGTGAATCGTCCAGGCGCGCACTTCCTTTTCGCCTGCGGTGAAGTAGGTTTGCAATCCTAACAGCGAATAAGCCGCGCGAATCAAACGATCCAGACCGGCGGATTCGATGCCGAGCGAGGCCAGGAATTCCTTGCGCTCTTCCGGTGACAACTCGCTCAGTTCGGCTTCGATCTTGGCGGAGAAGGGGACGATCTCGGCGTGCTCGCCGCTTTCCTTGACCGCCGCACGCAAGGCTTTGAGGTGCGGCCCTTCTTCGCCCGTCAGTTCGTCATCGCTGACGTTGGCGGCATACAGCGTCGGTTTGGTCGTCAGCAGCGTCAGCGGTTTTAGCACCGCCATTTCGTCCGCATCCAGCCCGGCTTTCCAAAGCGCCGTGCCATCGCCCAGAAACTGCAAGGCTTTTTCCAACACGGGAATCTGCGCCAGCGCCTCTTTGTCGCCCGACTTGGCGACCTTTTTGGCGCGGTCGAGGCCTCGTTCGACGGTGGCGAGATCGGCCAACGCAAGTTCCAGTTCAATCACTTCGCGGTCACGCACAGGGTCAACCGCGCCCATCACGTGAATCACGTCGGGGTCTTCAAAACAGCGCACGACGTGGACGACGGCATCGGTCTCGCGGATGTTCGCCAGGAACTTGTTGCCCAAGCCTTCCCCGGTCGAAGCGCCTTTGACCAGACCCGCGATGTCTACGAACTCGACCGCCGCGGGCACGGTGCGTTGCGGCTTGACCAATTCGGCCAGCTTTTGCAGCCGTTCGTCGGGCACTTCGACAATGCCGATGTTCGGATCAATGGTGCAGAAGGGGAAGTTTTGCGCCTCGGCCTGGGCCGAGGTGAGTGCGTTAAAAAGGGTAGATTTGCCGACGTTGGGCAATCCGACGATGCCTGCGCGTAACATAAGTGATGGTTCCTAAACGGGCTGATGCGAAGTAAGCGGCACTGTAGTGGATGCGCCCGCGCCTTGTCCAGCCGCTTACTTTGTCAGTCTGGCGCTTCATTAACCTGAAAATGAGTGGCGCTGAGTCAGAGGCCCGCGCGATTTAGAATTCTACGGCGTAGCCTGCGATGAGGCACGGAAAGCGGTGGCGGCCTGATCACTGCGACGCTTGAATATATAGTGACCCTCGCTCCCTGTACCGCATTCTTCCCGCGCACGGCAAAGTTGGGGCATAATCCACCCGCCCCAGCGCCACCGCGCGGTTGATTTCAATTGGTGAGAGAGAACGGCATGGCTTGGACGACAGCACAGATTCTCGCGCTCGCGCCCGATGCGGCTTCGGCCAAGGCTGGGCAGGCGTTGGCCGTGCCGCACAAATGGTCAGGCTGCGGCGCGCACGCACACGCCGTCTGGGGCCTGTGCCAGGGCAGCGGCAAAGACCCGTACCACACGCAGATTGAGCTGTCCGAACCGGCCTTTCGCTGTTCGTGCCCCAGCCGCAAATTCCCTTGCAAACACGGCCTCGGTTTGTTGCTGGTCTACGCCGCCCAACCCCAAGCCTTCACTGCGGCGGAACCGCCCGCCTGGGTCAGCGAATGGCTCGCCTCTCGCGCCCAACGCGCCGAACAGAAAGCCGAAAAACAAGCTGCGCAACAGGCGGAAGAAAAAGCGCCCGACCCCCACGCCCAAGCCAAACGCGTCGCCGCCCACGCGCAGAAAGTCGCCGCTGGCCTGCGCGAACTCGACCTCTGGCTGCGTGATCTGGTGCGCAATGGTTTAGCCGCCGCCCAAATCCAACCGATTAGTTTTTGGGAACGCGCCGCCGCCCGCATGGTGGATGCCCAAGCGCCCGGTGTCGCCCGTCTGATTCGCGAACTGCCCGGCGTGATTGCCAGCGGCGCCAACGCGGATGGAAGTTGGCAGGCACGGTTGCTGGAACGGCTGGCGAAGCTGCATCTGTTGCGCGAAGGCTACCAACGGCTGGACAGCTTGCCATCCGAAACACAAGCCGATATACGCGCAACCATCGGCTGGACGGTTAATCAGGAAATGCTGTTGCAACAGGATGGCATGCACGATCTCTGGTTTATTGCCGGGCAGCGTGTCGAAGAGGAAGACCGTTTGCGCGTGCAACGCACCTGGCTCTTAGGCCAGCAGAGCGGACGCGCCGCGCTGGTCTTGCAATTCGCCGCGCCGAAACAAACGTTTGAACTGGCCTTGCCGGTTGGCGCGCTGCTCAGTGCCGAATTGGTGTTTTATCCGGGCGCGTATCCGTTGCGCGCGCTGCTCAAAGACGAACATCACCCCGTGCCTTTGCCCGGCGCGGGGTTCCCGTTGCAGGCCGTTGCTTCCGCCGTGGCGCGCGCCGCGTATGCCGTCGCATTGGCGCGCCAACCCTGGCTGGAATTGTTTCCGCTGGTGCTGGCGGGCGTGACGCCGTTTGTGCGCCGGGAACGTTGGTTTGTGTTGGATGACGAAAGCCGCGCGTGGCCGCTGGCGCCGCGCTATCCTGCGGGTTGGGAATTGCTGGCATTGAGTGGCGGACAGCCGATCAATCTGATGGCCGAATGGGATGGCGAGTTTTTGTGGCCGTTGGCTGTGGCTGGCGAACGTTTTGTGCGGCTGAGTGCTTGAGTGTGAATCACGGCGCGCAGCGCCGGAACAGTACCGCGACAGTGATGGAGCGGAGCCTGAAGGGAAAATACCTGCCGGAACAATAGTTGAGTACGCGACTGCCGCTCCATCACTGTCGCGGTACTGTTCCGTTGCGCGGTGCTCGTGCTTCAGGAAGCGAGACAAATTGATGAGCATTTGGACAGACATCGTCACGACTGCTGTCATCGGCACCGAACGCCAGGCATTCAATGCCGGGACGGTGGATGCGGCGTTGCAAACACTCTTTGCGCAACTTGATTCAACCGACCGCGAAGGCGCGTTGTTGCAGGCGGCGGCGCTGACAGCTTTGCACGAACGCGCTGGCCGCTTACCGGCGAAACATGGCGAAGCCTTGCCGGAAGCTGCGCTTGCCGAAACGTTGCTGCGTTGCAATGCGCGCGTGGCGGCGCGGTTGCGGTTGTTGTTGCAAGGCGAGTGCGCCGACCTCTTCCCGGAGTTTCTGGGCGTGTTGGCGCAAACCGGACAGCGCGTGCCGGAAGAGTTGTTGCCCGCGCTGCTCGATTACGGCAAGAGCAGGGAAGCGTTATCCGAACACTTGCCTGCCGTCAGCGGCGCGCGTGGCTTGTGGCTGGCACAGCAAAACACAGAGTGGGCATACGCATTGGGCGCCAGCGGCGATTTGAGCCGCTGGGAAATGGGCACGCTGCAAGAGCGCAAGGCCCTGTTGCAGCGCGTGCGGCGTGACGACCCGGCCCAGGCGCGCGCACTGTTGTTGCAAACCTGGGAGCAGGATTCGGCCAAAGAGGCGAGCGAGTTTTTGCCGCTGTTGAAGCGGGGCTTGAGCGAGGCCGACGAAGCCTTGCTGGAAAAAGCGCTTGACCGCGAATGGACGATTGCGCGCCAGGCGGCAGCCGCGCTGTTGGCGGCCTTGCCCGAATCGGCCTTTGTCGCGCGCATGTGGGAGCGGGCACAACAGTACGTGACCTTTAACCATAGCGGGCGCGGCAAGCTGACGATTGAGGTGCGCGTGCCGACGGAACGCGACGAAGCGCTGCGCCGCGATGGCGTGAGCAAAAGCAATGTCAGCCGCCCCTTCAGCGAGCCTGCCTGGTGGTTACAGCAAATCATCAGCGCCGTGCCGCCGGAGCGTTGGGAAGCCGCGGCGGGCGCGACCGTGGATGAGTTGCTGCAGGCCACGCACAAGCACGAATATCAAACCCTGTTGCTGAGCAGTTGGCAGCAGGCCGCCATGCACACGCGCAACGCCGCCTGGTTGGAACGCTTTCTGCCCGCCGCCATCAAACAAGGCGCGCCGGATACGCTGTTTGAATTGCTGTCACGCGAGCGCCAAGAGCGGCTGGCGTTGGAACTGTTGAGCGAGAACAAAGCCTGGAAGGATTTTGTCATCCTGCGCTGCGCCATCAACTGCATTCAACCGCATTGGAGCGCAGCGTTCAGCCGCGCGTTGATCGAATTGTTCGCCCGGCACAGCGCGTTTTATGCCGCCGGCTGGAACGCCTGGTGGTGGCGCGAAATCTTGCGGCTGGGTTGCCGTTTGCATCCGACCACGCTGGCTGCGGCCCGCGCGGAATTTGAACAACTTGCCGCCATCTCACAAGTGGAATTGCTGCTCAACCTGCTGCAATTCCGTCACAACATGCTTCAGGAGTTACAACCATGAGCGAACTGTTACGCCAACACGCCGAACAACAATACGCCGAAGAACTGGCCGAGCTTGCCCAACACGACACGCGCCCGCGTCCGCCCAATTGGAACCTGTCGCCGTGGGCTGTCTCGCTTTACTTGCTCGGCGGCAAGCTGGACAACGGCTTTGAGATTGCGCCGAAATACATTGGGCAGGCGCGGCTGATCGAGATTGCCATCGCGACGCTGGCGACCGAACGCGCGTTGCTGTTGCTGGGCGTGCCGGGCACGGCCAAGTCGTGGGTGAGCGAACATCTGGCCGCCGCGATTGCGGGCGATTCGGCGCTGCTGGTGCAAGGCACGGCCGGGACGAGCGAAGAGGCGATGCGCTACGGTTGGAATTACGCCAGCCTGTTGGCCAAAGGGCCTTCGCGCGACGCGCTGGTGCCCAGCCCTGTGATGCGCGCGATGCAAACCGGCAAACTCGTGCGCGTCGAAGAACTCACGCGCATCCCCGCCGATGTGCAAGACACCCTGATTACGATCCTTTCCGAAAAGACACTGCCGATCCCCGAACTCAATACCGAAGAACAGGCGGTCAAAGGCTTCAACGTGATCGCCACCGCCAACAACCGCGACCGTGGCGTCAACGAATTGTCGAGCGCGCTCAAACGCCGCTTCAACACGGTGATTTTGCCCGTGCCTGAAACGCTCGACGCAGAAGTCGAGATCGTAGACCGCCGCGTCGCCAGCATGGGCCGCGCGCTGGAACTGCCCGCCGAAGCCCCCGCCCTCGCCGAGATTCGCCGTGTCGTGACGGTCTTCCGTGAACTGCGCGACGGCAAGACGCTGGACGGCAAAACCAAACTCAAAGCCCCCAGCGCCACGCTCAGCACCGCCGAAGCAATTTCGGTCGTCAATCACGGCCTTTCGCTGGCGGCGCATTTCGGCGACGGCCAAATGCGCGCGCACGATGTCGCGGCGGGCCTGACCGGCGCCGTCGTGCAAGACCCGGTGCAGGACCGCGTCGTCTGGCAGGAGTATTTGGAAACGGTGGTGAAAGAGCGGGAAGGGTGGAAGGATTTGTATCGGGCGTGCCGGGAGGTTTTGTAATCGGTGACTTTTTGAGATTACGGAACAGACGGAAATAACGGAACAGACGGAAATTTTTGGGAAAAGACGTTGCGATGAAGGCTGAAAAGCTAATTTATGAGGCAGAGAGTTATGCCATCAAGGGAGCAGCGATGCAGGTTTATGCGGTGCTAGGGAACGGATTTCTGGAAGCGGTTTATCAGGAATGTATAGAACTGGAATTGAGAAAGCGTGGAATTCCGTTTGTCGCTAAGCCTACGCTGACTTTGGTCTATGAAGGGCAATCGCTCAAACAAACTTATCAGCCCGATTTGGTCTGTTACAGCAAAGTTATTGTCGAACTCAAGGCCGTGACCAAGCTCACCAGCGAGCATCGCGCGCAAGTGCTCAACTATTGCAAAGCCACCGGCTTTCAACTCGGCTTGCTCTTCAACTTCGGACACTACCCCTTGCTCGAACAAGTTCGCGTGCCAAACATCAAAGACCACCGTTGAGACTTCCGTCTGTTCCGTTATTTCCGTCTGTTCCGTAATCTCTCTTAACCGACTATGAGCTTATACATCTTCGGCATACGACATCACGGCCCCGGCTCTGCCCGCAGCTTGTTGCGGGCGTTGGCAGAATTGCAGCCCGATTGCCTCCTGATCGAAGGCCCGCCCGATGCCGAAGCTGCGCTGCCCTTGCTCACGCACGAACAAATGGAGCCGCCCGTCGCGTTATTGGTTTATCAGGCCGAGCAGCCGCAACGCGCCGTGTTTTATCCTTTCGCCATATTCTCGCCCGAATGGCAGGCCTTGCAGTTTGGTTTGTCTAAACAGATTCCCACGCGGTTCATGGATTTGCCGCAAACGCACTGGCTGGCACTGACTGAGCAATCCTCAATCTCAAATCTCAAATCTCCAATTCAATCTGATCCCATCGGTGTGCTGGCGCAAGCGGCGGGCTACGACGACAGCGAGCGCTGGTGGGAATACGTCGTCGAACAGCGGCGCGATGGCGCAGACCTGTTCGCGGCGCTGTTGGAAGCGATGGCGGCGTTGCGGGCGGAAGCTGAGCGAGAAGTGTCGGACGCGAAATTGGCTAACGCTGAGTCTGGTGAAGAAGCGGAAGCCGAACAGAGTGAGTTAAACAGAGAAGCGTCGCGCGAAGCTCTTCGGGAAGCATGGATGCGCCAGACCATTCGCGGCGCACGGAAAGAAGGCTTGGCGCGCATTGCCGTTGTGTGCGGGGCTTGGCACGCGCCAATGCTGACGGACGAAGTCATCGCACAAACCGCCAAGCCAGATGCGGCGTTGCTCAAGGGCTTGCCCAAAGTGAAAGTGCAAGCCACATGGACGCCGTGGACGCACGGGCGGTTGAGTTATCAAAGCGGTTACGGCGCGGGCATCGAAGCGCCCGGCTGGTATCAGCATTTGTGGCTGACGCAAGAGGGCGTCGCTACACGCTGGCTGGCGCGGGTGGCGCGACTGTTGCGCGACGAAGGGCTGGACGTTTCTTCGGCGCACGTGATCGAAGCGGTGCGCCTGGCCGAGACGCTGGCGGCGCTGCGCGGGCGTCCGTTGACCGGTTTGCCGGAATTGAATGAAGCCGTGCAAAGCGTGTTCTGTTTCGGCGACAACCTGCCGCTGCGGCTGATTCACGAAAAGCTGATCGTCGGCGAGACGCTGGGCCGCGTGCCCGACGAAACGCCGCTCGTGCCCTTGCAACAGGATTTGCAACGCGAGCAGAAACGATTGCGCCTGAAAGCTGAGGCCAACGAGAAAACGCTTGATCTGGATTTGCGTAAAGAGACCGACCTGGAACGCAGCCGCTTGCTGCACCGGTTGAATCTGCTCGGCGTGCCGTGGGGCGCGGTGCAAGGCGTGTCCGGCAAGAGCGGCACCTTTCACGAACTGTGGCGCGTGCGCTGGCAACCTGAATTCGTCGTGCAATTGATCGAAGCGGGCGTCTGGGGCAGCACGCTTCAAACCGCCGCCAGCAGCAAGGCGCGCGACAAGGCCGATAAATCTGACTTACCCGCATTGACGGGGTTGTTGCAACAGGTGCTGCTCAGCGCTTTGCCCGACGCCGTTGCGCATCTGATGGCGCGCTTGCAAACCGAAGCCGCGCTCGCCAGCGATGTAGGCTTGTTGATGGATGCGCTGCCGCCGCTCGCCAACGTGCAGCGCTACAGCGACGTGCGCCAGACCGATGCGGCCTTGCTCAGCACAGTGACTGATGGCTTGGTCGCGCGCATTTGCATCGGCTTGCCGGGCGCGTGCGCTTCGCTCAATGACGAAGCGGCGCAGGCGATGTTCGCGCGGTTCGACAAGGTCAATGCGGCGATTCAGTTGTTGCAACAAGAGGCACACACAGCGCAATGGCAGCAGACGCTGTTGCGTTTGGCCGAACAACACGGCTTGCACGGCCAAGCTGCGATGCTGGCCGGGCGCGCCTGCCGCTTGCTGCTGGATGCGCAGGCATTGGATGCAGGTGAAGCCGCGCGGCGCTTGAGCCTGGCGTTGTCGTCGGCGAATGAACCTACGCAAGCGGGCGCTTGGGTCGAAGGCTTTTTGCACGGCAGCGGCTTGCTATTGCTGCACGACGAAGTGTTATGGCAGGTGCTGGACGCTTGGCTGACGGCACTACCCGAAGAGCAATTCATCGCGTTGTTGCCGCTGTTGCGTCGCACCTTTGCCAACTTCACCGCGCCCGAACGGCGGCAGATGGGCGAGCGAGTAGCGCGTGGCCCGTCAGGCGCGGCCATGTCCTTGGGCGGGGCGGCAGATTTTGACGAGATGACGGCGGCGGCGGTGTTGCCGTTGGCGGCACGATTGTTGGGCTTGCAGATCGGGCCGAATGCAAGCCACTGACATCGGCACACTCGGGTTTTACTGAAAACTATAGGCGCAAGCGTTTAGAGTTCCGCCTTCAGGCGGTGGCGGCGCGCAGCGCCGAAATTCCGCGTCTGCGGCACGCCACCGCCTGAAGGCGGAACTCTAAACGCCTGAGTGCCACGGGGCGCGTTTCAAACAAAGCCCCAAACTCGGTTGGTTCGATTTATAGAGCTGAAGCAATGCACGACGAACGATTACGCCGCTGGCGTTTGATTCTAGGCAGCGAAGAAAGCGACGGCACCGGCTGCGATTTGAGCAAAGCCGATCTGGCAATGGATGGCGCATTGCGTGCGCTGTACGATGCCAATCGCAACGGCCAAGGGCAAAACCCGCAACAACGCAGCGGCGGTCTGGGCAGTTCGGCCCCCAACGTGGCGCGCTGGCTGGGCGACATTCGCGCCTATTTCCCATCCTCCGTCGTGCGCGTGATGCAACAGGATGCGTTTGAGCGCTTGGGCCTGAAACAAATGCTGCTGCAACCCGAAATGCTCGAAGCCATCGAACCCGATGTGCATCTGGTCGCCGAATTGGTTTCACTTAGTCACATCATGCCTGCCAAAACCAAAGAGACCGCGCGGCTGGTTGTGCGCCGCGTGGTTGAAGAGTTGCAACGCAAGCTCGCGAATCCAACACGCCAGGCTGTGTTGGGCAGCTTGAATCGCGCTGCGCGCAACCGGCGTCCGCGCCATAACGAAATTGATTGGCCGCGCACCATTCGCGCCAACCTCAAACATTTTCAACCCGGATATCAAACGATCATCCCTGAGACACGCATTGGTTACGGACGCAAACGCTCGTCGTTGCGCGAGATTATCCTGTGCGTAGACCAAAGCGGTTCGATGGCGACCTCGGTGGTGTATGCGAGCATCTTTGCGGCGGTGCTGGCTTCGCTGCCCGCAGTCAGTACGAAGCTGGTGGTCTTTGACACCGCCGTCGTTGATTTGACCGAGATGCTGAGCGATCCGGTCGAAGTCCTGTTCGGCACGCAACTCGGCGGCGGCACGGACATCAATCGCGCGTTGGGTTATTGCCAGGGCCTTGTGCGCGCGCCGAGCGAGACGATTTTGATTTTGATCAGCGACCTTTATGAGGGCGGCCACCGGCAGGAAATGCTGAAACGTGCGGCAGCATTGGTGAGTGCGGGCGTGCAATGCATCGCGTTGCTGGCGCTGAATGACGATGGCGCGCCCAGTTATGATCACGCCGTGGCGGCAGCCTTTGCCGAATTGGGCATCACGTCGTTTGCATGTACGCCCGATCTCTTTCCCGATTTGATGGCGGCGGCAATCAATCGGCAGGATGTGGCGAAATGGGCGGCGGCGCGCGAAATCGTGACGGCGCGGGCCTAAATGCTAATTCGCCGCTCGTGTTGGCACTGCAAGTTAGATCGGTTTTCACTTCGGTGTATGGCAAAAAGCCGCGCAGCGGGACAGTACCGCGCGCGTGAGCAAGCGGCGCGTCAAGCACGACTGACTGACGCAACGCCGAAGCGCCGCTTGCTCACGCGCGCGGTACTGTCCCGGCGCGGCGCGCCTACCGTACACGCAAATGAAAACCGATCTAAGTGAATCAAGCAGTTGAATCCGAATCACATCCACTAACAACACGAGATACATAGGACAAGCTTATGAGCCAAGCGAATTCGACGCCGCAACCTGCCCTCGTCCGCTCACTCACGCTGCGCGATCTGGTTTTGATGAATCTGGTCGCCGTCTTGGGCTTGCGCCATCTGGGCACGTCGGCTGCCGCCGGGCCGGTGACATTGACGCTGTGGGTAGTGGCCGCGCTGTTCTTCTTCATCCCGCAAGGGCTGGCCGTGATCGAACTGTCATCGCGCTTTCCCAGTTCGGGCGGTGTGTACGACTGGACGAAACGCGCGCTGGGCGAAAAGCATGGTTTTCTTTGCGGCTGGTGTTACTGGATCAACAACGTGCTCTATTACCCGAACCTGCTGATGTCGGCGGCGGTGATTGCGACCTATGCCATTGGCAAAGGCGATACGGGACTGAAAGACGATTTGACCTTTGTGACGGTGACGACACTGGTTTGTCTGTGGCTGGCCGTTTTGCTGAACATCGTTGGTGTCGGCACAGGCAAGTGGTTACAGAACGCGGGGGGCCTCGGCACCTACATCCCCGGTGCGCTGGTGATTCTGGTTGGACTCATCGCCTATTTCACACACCCCAGCGCCAATCCGATTGCGCCCGCCGACCTGTTACCGAAGAAGGCCGATTACGATTCGTTGAATCTATGGATTTCGATTGCGTTCGCTTACGCCGGCTTGGAACTGTCGGCGACGATGGGCGATGAGGTCGAGAATCCGAAACGCAACCTGCCGCTTTCGATTTATATTGCCGCGCCGTTGATCGGCGTGATGTATCTAGTGGGCACGGGCGCGGTACTGTGGCTGATTCCGCGCGGCGAGGTCAATCTGGTGGCGGGTTTTCTGCAAACCATTCAGGTCGGCATGGCGCGCATTAGCCCAGCGCTCTTTTGGGTCGCACCCGTGTGCGCGGTGCTTTACACCATCGGCAACATCGGCGGCGTCGGCGCGTGGCTGACGGGGCCTGCGCGCGTGGCGTTTGCGATTGGGTTGGATCGCTACTTTCCGCCCGCCTTTAGCCGCATTCATCCGCGCTGGCGCACGCCCTATGTGGCGATTCTGGTCGAAGCGCTGCTGGGCACTATCTTGATGCTGATTTTTGTGGCTGGGAAGAAAAAGCCGAACGTGGGGCAGGTTTACCTGATCTTGCTCAGCGCGCAAGTGCTGATCTATTTCATCCCGTATCTTTATCTGTTCATCGTTTTCATCATGCATCGCCGCCGCGAAGGCGTGACCGAGGGGGTGATGGCCGCGCCGGGCGGGTTATTGGGCGTATATGCGCTGGGCATTTGCGGCTTGGGCGTGACGTTGTTTGCGATGGTGTTGACGATGATTCCACCCGGTGGCGTCAGTTGGTGGGATTTCAACGGAAAAGCATTGGGGAGCGTGATTGGGTTATTGTTGTTGGGCGGCGTGTTGTATTGGCGGGCGAACCGGCATCGTTGATGTCGTTTTGAGAGCCACGAAGCAACTGTGTTGAGAGTCAAGCAAAAAGCTGCTTGACTCTCAACACAGTTGCTTTCGTGTTTTACCTTCTTGAAGTCTATAGCAATGTCATACGCACAACTGGTCGAAAACAAAATTCGTGAAGCGCTGGCCAAGGGCGAATTCGATAACCTGCCGGGTCGGGGCCGCCCGCTTGATCTCGCCGCTTATTTCAATACGCCGGAAGAGTTGCGGCTAGGTTATGCGATGTTGAAGAGCGCCGGGTTCGTGCCCCTCGAAGTCGAATTGCAGCGCGAGATCGAAGCTTTACAAGCCGAACACGATCAACCCACTGATCCGCCGCGTCAGGATGCGTTGCGCCGCGAAATCGAGGCCAAAACGCTCAAGCTGAAATTGCTGTATGACAGCCACCAGTGGCGACGTTAATGTGCGGTGAGCAGTTCTTGACGCTATCAGACCCGTCCACTAAGATGCGCGCTCATTTGGCGGGGCCCCTTAGCTCAACGGTTAGAGCAGAGGACTCATAATCCTTTGGTTGTAGGTTCGAATCCTACAGGGGCCATCCTTAGAATCAAACAGTTACGGGCAGTCAATTGACTGCCCGTATTGCTTTTGTGTGCGAGTAGTGTGCGAGTGCTACCAAAGCCGCCATTGTTTTCTGAGTTGCTACGTCCCGCTGGGCTTTGTTCAAACGGCGAATGAGAATTCCAAGCGTTGCGCCGACTTGTTCAGCAAATTAATCGAGCGTGGCTTTTCCTTTAACCAAGGGCTGCGAGGTGTCGTTGACGGTTCGAAGGGCTTACGCAAAGCTGTCCACGAGGTCTTCGGCGTGCAGGCGCTGGTCAACGTTGCCACTGGCATAAGCGGGGAAACGTGCGGTCATACTTGCCGAAAGAAGATCACGCGCGGCTCAAGCATCAGCTTCAAAACGCCTACGCGATGACCGGCTACGAGCAGGCGCAGCAGGAACCGGAAGACTTGGCGCAAGAAATCGAACGGCGCAACAAAACAGCCGCCAACTCCTTGCGCGAAGGCTTACCCGAAACTCTGACCTTGCATCGGCTGGCGCTGACCGAATTCTCACGCAGACCAACTGCATTGAGAGCTTGAACTCGCAGCTCGGCTCGGCAACGCGCAAAGTCAAACGCCGGACAAGCTCTGACCAGCGCCCCCGCCGGGGTGTGCTTGGACCGTTGGAAGCCGAACAACGAATGAGAACGGTGGACAATTACCAGCGTCTACCCCATCTTCAAAGAGCGCTCACCGAAGTGCTGAGCGCAGAGAATTTCAACTACAATAGAGTCTGTTTGTCCGCTGTCCGGGCCTGTGACTCTGGCAGAATTTCAACTAAGATTTGGACAACGTCATCTCAGGAGGCAGAAACTTCCCTGAAATTGAAGTCAATACATGAAATGAATGGCCGAAGAAATACTAGGAAGCCCTAAAGAGAACCAATCGAAAGAGCTATATCAGAACTCAGATGGTTGTTAGGTCTTCCTGCGCGAAACGATCACAACGAATAATAATGAGCAATACCTCCAACATACTTTCCAAACTTCAATCTCTTCTTTCCCGGCGTATCGTCATCATTGACGGCGCGATGGGCACGATGATCCAACGCTACCAACTTGACGAAGCCGCCTATCGCGGCGAACGCTTCAAAGACTGGCCGAGCGATCTGAAGGGCAACAACGATCTGCTCTCGATCACGCAGCCGCATTTGATCGAGGCCATTCATCGCCAGTATCTGGAAGCGGGCGCGGAGATCATTGAGACCAATACCTTCAATTCGCAGAGCGTGACCTTGCACGATTACGGCATGGCGCATCTGGCGTATGAGATGAACGTCGCTTCGGCGCAGGTGGCGCGGCGGGCGGTGGACAAGTTTCTGGCTGAGCATCCCGACCGTGTGGCTTTTGTCGCGGGCGCGTTGGGGCCGACGAATAAGACGGCTTCGCTGTCGCCGGATGTGAACAATCCGGCCTATCGCGCGGTGACCTACGAACAGGTGGCCGAGAGTTATTACGAAGCGGCGAAGGGCCAGTTGGATGGCGGCGCGGACATTCTGATCGTCGAGACGGTGTTTGATTCGCTCAATTCCAAAGCGGCGCTGTTTGCGATTCAGAAACTTTACGCCGAACTGGGCCAGCCGAAAGAGGAACTGCCGCCGCTGATGCTGTCGTTCACGATTACGGATTTGAGCGGGCGCACGCTGAGTGGGCAGACGGTCGAGGCGTATTTCCATGCGACGGCGCACGCGCCGCTGCTGAGCATCGGCATCAATTGTGCGCTCGGGCCGAAAGAGATGCGGCCTTACATTGAGGAATTGTCGAGCCTCGCGCCGATTTATGTCAGCGCCTATCCGAACGCGGGCTTGCCGAATCCGCTGCTGCCGACGGGCTTTCCTGAAACACCGGAGACGCTGGCACCGCAGTTGGCCGAATGGGCGGCGAGCGGCTTTTTGAATCTGGTGGGCGGCTGTTGCGGCACGACGCCCGATCACATCCGCGCGCTTGCCCAGGCGGTCAAGGGCTTCAAACCGCGCGTGCCGGCGGAGCCGAAGACATATCTGTCGTTGAGCGGCTTGGAAGCGTTGAACGTGCGGCCCGATACGAATTTCGTCAACATCGGCGAACGCACGAACGTGACCGGCTCGCCGCGTTTCTCCAAACTGATTCTGAACGGCGATTACGACGAGGCGCTGAGCGTCGCGCGCCAGCAAGTCGAGAACGGCGCGCAGTTGATTGACGTGAACATGGACGAGGGCATGCTCGACAGCGAAGCGGCGATGGTCAGGTTTTTGAACTTGATCGCCAGCGAGCCGGACATCGCGCGCGTGCCCGTTGTCGTTGACTCGTCCAAGTGGTCGGTGATCGAAGCGGGCTTGCGTTGCTTGCAGGGCAAGGCGGTCGTCAATTCGATCTCGTTGAAAGAGGGCGAGGACAAGTTCATCGAACAGGCGCAGTTGGTGCGACGTTATGGCGCGGCGGTGATCGTGATGGCGTTTGATGAAAAAGGCCAGGCCGATAACTACGAGCGGCGCACTGAAATCTGTCAACGGGCTTATCGTCTACTGGTTGACAAAGTCGGCTTCCCGCCGCAGGACATCATCTTCGATCCGAACATCCTGACGGTTGGGACGGGGATGGAAGAGCACGCCAATTATGCGGTGGATTTCATCAACGCGACGCGCTGGATCAAGCAGAACCTGCCACACGCGCGGGTGAGCGGCGGCGTCAGCAACATCTCGTTTTCGTTCCGTGGCAACAACGCCGTGCGCGAGGCGATGCATTCGGCTTTCCTCTATCACGCCATTAGGGCCGGGCTGGACATGGGCATCGTCAACGCGGGGCAGTTGGCGGTTTACGACGAGATTCCCAAAGACCTGTTGGAACTGGTCGAAGACGTGTTGCTGAATCGCCGTGCCGACGCGACCGAACGCCTGATCGCCTTTGCTGAATCGGTCAAGCAACGCGGCAAAGTCGAAATCGTCGCTGACGAATGGCGTTCCGGTTCAGTCGAGGAGCGGCTGAAACACGCGCTGGTCAAGGGCATTACCGATTTCGTAGAGGCCGATGCCGAAGAGGCGCGGCAGAAATACGGGCGGCCGCTGACCGTGATCGAAGGCCCGTTGATGGATGGCATGAACGTCGTCGGCGACCTGTTTGGCGCGGGCAAAATGTTCCTGCCGCAAGTCGTCAAATCAGCCCGCGTGATGAAAAAGGCCGTCGCCTGGTTGGAGCCATTTATGGAAGCCGAGAAGACGGCGGAGTCGCGTGCGCAAGGCAAGATTTTGCTGGCGACGGTGAAAGGCGACGTGCACGACATCGGCAAAAACATCGTCGGCGTCGTGCTGGCTTGCAACAACTACGAAGTGATTGACCTGGGCGTGATGGTCTCGTGCGATAAGATTCTGAAAGCGGCCCGTGAACGCAACGTGGATGTGATTGGGCTGAGCGGTTTGATCACGCCTTCGCTGGATGAAATGCAGCACGTCGCGCGCGAGATGCAACGCGAAGGTTTCACCGTGCCGCTGCTGATCGGCGGGGCGACGACTTCGCGCGTGCACACGGCGGTGAAGATTGCGCACCATTACGAACCGCCGGTCGTCCACGTGCTAGACGCTTCCCGCGCGGTGCCGGTGGTCGGGCAACTGATCAATCCCGAAACGCGGGGCGCGTTTGCGTTGAAAAATCAGAGCCAACAGAACCAGGATCGCGAAAGACACGAGGCCAGCCGCGAACAGCGTGTGATGCTGACGCTGGAACAAGCGCGCGCCAATCGCACGCCGATTGATTGGGCGACCAGCGATCTGGCCCAACCTGCTTTCACCGGTTTGCGCGTGCTGACTGATTTTCCGCTCGCCGAACTGGCGCCGTTCATTGACTGGTCGCCGTTCTTCCACGCCTGGGAATTGGCTGGTGTCTATCCGCGCATCCTTGACGATGCGGTCGTCGGCGAACAGGCGCGCAAGCTCTTTGCCGATGCGCAGGCATTGTTGCAAAAGATCGTGGACGGAAAGCTGTTACGGGCACGCGGCGTTTACGGTTTCTGGCCCGCGAACGCAGTGGGCGATGACATTGAGCTTTATGCTGATGCCGCGCGTTCTTCCGTCATTGCGACCTTCCACACCTTGCGGCAACAGACCGGAAAACGCAGTGGCCAATTCAATCAGGCGCTCAGCGATTTCATCGCACCGAAAGCGTCGGGCCGGCTGGATTCGCTCGGCGCGTTTGCCGTGACCACGGGCGGCGGCGTGGATGAACTTTGCGCGCAATTCGAGCGCGACCACGACGATTACCATTCGATTATGACGAAGGCGCTGGCGGATCGTTTGGCCGAAGCCTTTGCCGAGTTGTTGCATCAGCGCGCGCGCGCCGATTGGGGCTTTGGTGCAGGCGAAAAGCTGACGGTGGAGGAACTCATCAAAGAGAAGTATCGCGGCATACGCCCCGCGCCCGGCTATCCGGCGCAGCCCGATCACACCGAAAAGCGCGCGCTGTTCGAGTTGTTGCAGGCCGAAAAGAACGCGGGCATCGCGTTGACTGAAAGCTTTGCGATGCTGCCGGCGAGTTCGGTCAGCGGTCTGTATTTTGGGAATGCCGAAGCGAAGTATTTCGCGCTGGGCAAGATCGAGCGCGATCAAGTGGAAGAGTATGCGGGGCGGAAGGGAATGGAGGTGCGGGAGGTGGAGCGGTGGTTAGCACCGTATTTGAACTATGAGCCATAGCCTATGTTGATACGAAACTGTTTACTGATTTACGTTGTGTTCCTGAATGTTGGTTGGGCTAGTTGTAATTCTCAACCAAGTTCCGAAATGGCTGGTTCGCGAAAAGCAACTGCAATTGCCTCAACGCCGACGCCAGTAGCTGGTGGTACTCAAACGCGGGCTGATGATTCAGCCTTACCTTTGTTTGAAAGCGCTATTGAGCCTAGACGCTTAAAGTATGGGGCGTATGTTGTGTCCAGGCGCACAAAACAGTTTCGAGCTGAAGGAATGACCAAGTCAGTAGAACTTTCCTACGCAACGCTGGCACGGCATGGGAAACAGGCGCTGAAGTTCGACGCTGTTAATCATCCGACTGTGAATGAGACGCAGTTCGGTTTCTTTCCACTTTTCAAAGGACAGCCTAAACACCTGATTGTTGAGCAATCGTCTCATCGTTGGGAACGGTCGTGGATAGTTCAACTCACCCCACTCCGCGTTATCTTTGACAATGCTTGGTATGAAGTCGGGACGGATATTGTTGTGAAAGACCTTGATGCCGATGGTATGCCTGAACTGATTCAACGTTACCAGCAGTTTTGGTTTTTTCAGTTTGGCGATCTTGCCGACACGCAAACACCTGCTTGGTTTACCAACGCAAATTCGCCTTTCATCCAAATTGTCTTTGCCTACAATCCGCGAACTGGCAAGTACGAGCCGGCCAACCCGCGCTTCCAGGCTTACGCGCTGTCCGGGTTGCCCAGGCTTGAGCAGCGTATTGCGGCAGAAAGGCCGTCGAAGTTTCTCAATGCGGATTTGTTAGGTCTGGTCTTTGAACGGACGCTGTTGTTGTTGTTCGCTGGTGAGGAAGAACGGGCTTGGCAAGGCTTTCGGGAACATTGCCCGTGGGACAATTGCGCCACCATTGAACAGAGGTTTAGGCTGCGGCTGAAGGATGATCCGGTGTATCTGTTTTTTGCTAAACATCGCTAAAGCAATCGCAACGAGGAGTTGAACAATGAGTGCCTTACCAAAGAAGCTTTACACCTTGGAACAGTATTTGGAATTGGATAAGAACTCAGAGGAAAAGTACGAGTTCTTTGATGGCGAAGTGTTTGCGATGGCCGGGGGATCGCTTGAGCACAACACAATTTCAGCCAATGTAATTCGCTCGCTTGGTAATAAACTGGAAGGCACAGCTTGCCGTGTGTTATCCAGCGATATGCGCTTGAAAGTGCCATTGGCCTTACCGTACCGCTATCCTGACGCAACAGTGGTTTGTGGTGAACCGGTGATTGAAAAATTGCAGGGGCAGCCAATGCTGCTCAATCCAGTTTTGATCGTGGAAGTTCTTTCGGATTCAACCGAAGCTTACGACCTTGGCAAAAAGTTCACCGCCTATCAATCCATCGAAAGCTTCCGCGAATACCTGTTAATCGCCCAAGATCGGCCACACGTGATCCAGTACGTGCAGCAGGAAGGCGGCAAATGGTTGCGCTCCGAACATCACGGGCTAGACGCTGTGTTGGAACTGGAAGCGCTCGATTTTTCGTTGCCGCTCAACGAAATCTATCAGCGCGTCACCTTTGCCTAAAGCAGGGCAGGCCAGTAAGGCCTGCCCCGTCACACCTATTCAAAGATCGTCAGGTTCCGCTGATTGATTAAGTCCAAATACAACGGAATCGTCGGCCCGTATTCGAGCGCGGCATAGCCTTCATAGCCGAGATCGTGAATTGCTTTGAACACGTTGCGGTAATTGATTTCGCCAGTGCCGGGTTGGTGGCGGCCCGGGTGGTCGCCGATGTGGAAGTGGTCAATGCGTTGGATGTTTTGGCGGATCAGCGGGATCAGGTTTCCTTCCATAATCTGCACGTGGTAGATGTCGAAGAGGATTTTGACGTTCGGGCTGCCGACCGCGTCAATCAGCTTGGCTCCGTCGCGCACGTAATAAAGATAATAGCCGCGGTGATCAACGTAAGTGTTGAGCACTTCGATGACCGCCGTGATGCCGTTTTTTTCCAGCGTGGGGGCGATGGCTTTCAGGCCGGCGACGGCGCTGTCAAACATGGCATCGCGGGACATGCCGGGGACCTCGTTGCCGGTGAGCGTGACGAGGCGTTTGCAGTTGAATTTCTTGGCCACCTCAATCGCTGTTTCCATCTCTTTCAGAAACTGATCGCGCTCTTTTGGGTTGACCAAGCCGCAATCCTGCGCGGTCACGCCTTTGTTGCTGATGAGTGTGGCGCAGGCCAGGTTGGGGTACTTGGGCGCTTCGGTCAGAAAAGTGTCCAGCACCTTTGGGTCGCGCCAGTTGAACATTTCGTAAGCGTCGTAGCCCAAATCCTTGAGCTTCGCCAATCCATCGGGGATGGGCAGCCGATTCATCATGCCCCAGGTGACCGACAGTTTTAGCCGGTTGAGCTTGGGTTTGGGTTGTTGGGAAAAAGCTGAGTTGATGAACGGCGGGTTCAGAGCGGCTTTCAAATTCAGGGCGGGCAAGACGGCGGCGCTTGCGCCCAGTTGCAAAAACGATCTGCGCTTGAGCATGGTGTCAGTCTCCGGATGTTAAGGTTGTGTGGATGAAATGCGCGGGGATTGTGCTATCGCGCCGCGCAAATTTCAAATCTTGAACGGTTTTCATTTGGGTGTAGGGCCGGCTGCGCCGCGCCGGAACGGTACCGCGCGCGTCAGCAAGCGGAGACGAAGCTACTGCCACTTCGGTCTCACTTGACGCACCGCTTGCTGACGCGCGCGGTACCGTTCCGCTCCGCAGCTTTTACCTACACTGAAGTAAAAACCAAGCTGGTAAGGCTGCCTGTGATTCCTTCGCCGCGCAATCTGTTTTAGAATCCCGCTGCTCTTGGAATCAAAGCGTAGTCAAATTTCAACGCCCTGCTGCAACTCCATGAATCGAATCGTTGAATGCGTGCCCAATTTCAGCGAAGGCCGCGATGCGGCGAAGGTTGAACAATTGGTCGCCGCCATCGCTGCCGTGCCTGACGTAGTCCTGCTCGCGCATGAGCTGGACGCCAATCATCATCGCTCGGTCATCACCTTCGCCGGTGAGCCAGAAGCGGTGGTTGAGGCGGCGGTGCGAGCGGCGGCAGTGGCGGTCGAATTGATTGATCTGAATCACCACTTGGGCGAACACCCGCGTATTGGAGCATTGGACGTGTTGCCGTTTGTGCCGCTGCAAAACGTGACGATGGAAGATTGCATCGAGTTGGCGCATCAGGCGGGCGAGCGGCTGGCGCGCGAACTGCACATCCCTGTTTATCTTTACGAACGCGCGGCGAGCCAGTCCAGCCGCGTCAATCTGGCGGATGTGCGGCGCGGCGAATTTGAGGGATTGCGTGAAGACATCGCAACTGACCCCGAACGCGAACCTGATTACGGCGAGCCGGTGATTCATCCGACGGCGGGGGCGACGGCGGTGGGTGCACGCGCGCCGCTGATCGCCTACAACGTGAATCTGGGCACGGCGGATTTGAACATCGCCCGCAAGATCGCACAGGCCGTGCGGGGCAGCGGTGGCGGGCTGCAATTCGTTAAGGCGCTGGGGATTGATTTGAAAGATCGCAATCAGGTGCAGGTCTCGCTGAACCTGGTCAATTACGAAGCCTCGCCGCTCTTTCGCGTCTTTGAATTGGTGCGGCGCGAGGCCGAACGCTACGGCGTGCCGGTCGTCGGCAGCGAGATCGTCGGGCTGGTGCCGCAAGCCGCGCTCAATGCTTGCGCTGATTTTTATCTACGCATCGAAAACTTTCGTGAAGGGCTGATTCTGGAAAAGCGGCTGCAAGAGGCGCTGGACGAACGCGCTAGCCGTGTATCGGCGCGTCCAGGCACGTTGCATCTGATGCCGCCGCCGGTCGAAGCGCAACCCGTAGCATTAACGAGCGTGGCGGCTGAGTTTTTTGATGAAAGCGCCGATGCGGAATGGTTGGGAACGTTTTGTGATGATGTCGCGGCGGGCACACTGGCGCCGGGCGGCGGCAGCGTCACGGCGTATGCCGGCGCGTTGGCGGCGGCGCTTGGCGCAATGGTTTGCAACCTGACGCTGGGCAAAAAGAAATACGAGGAAGTCGAGCACGAAACGCGTGAAATCCTGGCTCAACTGGAACAGCTCAGCGCCGACCTGCGCGTGGCCGTCGCCGAAGACGCAGACAGTCAGGAACGTATGGTCGAAGCCATGCAATTGCCGCGTATTACCGAAGCCGAGCGTTTGGCCCGTATCAGTGCGATTGAACAGGCGACGCGCGGTTTGATCGGGTTGCGTATGCGTGTGGCCGAAAGTTCGTTCGATACCTTGGAACTGCTGGATGAATTGGCCGAGGTCGGCAATCCGATTGCTTTCGCCGATTTGACGACGGGCGCGCAACTGGCGTTGACGGCGTTGCGCAGCACGTCTTATCAAGTGCTCAGCAATCTGGGCGCGCTCAGCGACGAAGAGTTCACGCGGCTGCGGCGGCTCGAATTGGACGATTTGCTGGTGCGCGGGCAGGAGGTGGCGGATGGGATCGAGGCGCAGTTTTTTCAGATGTATCCACGTTGAATCAGGCAACGTCCATGGTTCAACACGAAATGCGTTTTAAGGAGTAGTAGTGCAAAGCAGTATGAAAGCCTTGGTGTTTTTGATTGGTCTGGTTTTGCTGACGGGGCAGGCGGCCAAACCGACGGCGGAAAGTTATGGCTTGCCCGCCGGGGCGCATCTGCTCGAAACAGCTCCGCTGAAATCGGACAAACACGCCGACCGCGCGCTGTTGCTGTGGATGCTCAATCCCACCGACAATCCGCGTGAAGCGGGTGATGACGTTTACACCTGCCCCGATGAAACGCGCGGCCATTATTACAGCGGGCCGACCCGCATCTCGCTGGTGAACACGCGCACGCTGAAGCTGATCAATACGCTGGAACTCAAACAGCAATACCTTTTTGACGAGGACGGCTTCGACCTCCCTTACAAAATTCATAAGGGCAGTTACTATCGGGTGCCCCAGGCGCGCGAGGGCGAGGAAGGGAAGCCGGTCATCATGTCGCTCAAGGATTACAACGGCGATGGCCGGGCTTTGGAATTTGCCTTGTTTGACGCGCTGAATTGCATGGAACTGCAAACCACGCTGATTGGATACAGCGAACGGCAGGACAAAGTGCTGCAATATCCGGTTGCGTTATTTGTCGAAGAACCGGGGGAACGCTCGACTGAGAATAGCCCCTGGGTAGATCATCTGTTTCAGCAGAAGCCTGTGACCGCCGGTGTTTGGAAATACGAGTTGGATTATCGCGGGCGCGGCGGCACGCTCAACCAGTACGAGATTCGTTATGACCGCGTCGAAGAGAAGTTCAAAGGCAAGGTCGTGGTGCGGCCCGAATAGCATAAGTTTAGCTGCCAAAAGCTGGCCGCAGATGGACGCTGAAAAACGCGGATCAAGGCGGTTGGCGCTTTTTGTTTATCTGCGTTTGGCTGCGTTCATCGGCGGCCAAGTTCTTACGTAAATCTGAGGTTGTAAGTTATGTTCACCAGAAAAATCGTCACCTTATTCCTGTCACTCGCGCTGCTGATTTCCTGCACGGCGGCGCCTTCGTCCGTTGTGCCCGCCCCGACGACGACCGCCTCTTCGGCACGTCCACCGGTTCGGGGCAAGAGCGGTATGGTTGCTTCGGTCAGTGAGATTGCCTCGAAAGTTGGCGTGGATATTCTCAAACGCGGCGGCAATGCGATTGATGCGGCGGTGGCGGTCGGGTTGGCGTTGGCTGTGGTGTGGCCTTCGGCGGGCAATATCGGCGGCGGCGGATTCATGATGATCAAGCTGGCCGATGGCAAGACGACCGCGATTGATTACCGCGAGATGGGGCCAGCCGTGGCGCATCGCAACGTTTATCTCGATGCCAAGGGTGATTACATCAAAGGCTCTTCGACCTACGGCCACAAAGCGGCGGGCGTGCCGGGGTCAGTGGCCGGGATGGCCTATGCGTTGAGCAAATATGGCAAGCTGAAATGGGCTGATGTCGCGCAACCTGCCTTCACCCTGGCGCAAAATGGTTTTCCCGTCTGGTATCAATTCGAGCGCAGTTTGAAAGGCAGCCAGAAAGAACTGGAACGCTACCCGGAAAGCAAGCGCGTTTTCCTGCGCAACGGCAAACCTTACGAGACGGGGGAGATTTTCCGGCAACCGGAATTGGCCGCGACTTTGGGCCGCCTGATCAAACTCGGGCCACAGGAGTTTTACACCGGCAGGACGGCCCGGCTGATCGAAGCCACCATGCGCAAAGCGGCGCAGGAGCATGGTTACGCAAAGCCCTGGATGACCGTGCAGGATTTGAAAAACTACAAGGCTATCGAACGCACGCCGCTCAAGACCAAATATCGCGGCCACGAAATTTACACGATGCCGCCGCCGTCTTCGGGCGGTGTGGCGCTGGTCGAGATGTTGAACATTCTGGAACGCTACGATCTGAAGGCGATGGGCGCGGGTTCGTCGCAAAGCTTGCACTTGATGACCGAGGCGATGCGCCGTGCCTTTGCTGACCGCGCCGAATTCCTGGGCGATCCCGATTTCGTCAAAGTACCGATTGCCGGACTGACCTCGCGCGCTTACGCCGACAAACTGGCCGACACGATTCGGATGGAACAGGCTTCGACCTCGGAAGAGATCAAGCACGGCGAACCGGCGGGCTATGAATCCGAAGAGACGACGCATTACACCGTGGTGGACAAGGATGGCAACGTGGTCGCCTGCACGACGACTTTGAATGAAAGCTACGGCAACAAGATCACGGTCGAGGGCGCGGGCTTCCTGCTCAACAACGAGATGGACGATTTTGCGCCGAAGCCGGGTTCGCCCAACGCCTACAATTTGATTCAGGGCGAGAATAACGCCGTCGCCGCGCGCAAACGTCCGCTCTCTTCGATGACGCCGAGCATCGTGTTGAAGGACGGCCAATTCTGGTTCGCGGTCGGCAGCCCCGGCGGCCCCACGATCATCAACACTGTGCTGCAAGTCATCCTCAACGTGATTGACCACGGCATGAACATTCAACAGGCCATCGAATGGCCGCGCATCCATCATCAATGGATGCCTGACACGATCACGTATGAACCGTATGGCATTGCGCCCGATGTGCTCAAAGCGCTGGAAGCCAAGGGGCACAAATTCGTGGAACGTCCGCGTTATATGGGCGATGCCGAAGGCGTGATGATCGAAGACAAAACCGGTGTGCGGCTGGGCGGCAGCGATCCGCGTTTGGATGGACATTCCGTCGGGTATTAAGGCAAGCCGTAAACAAGTGCCCTATCTTTCTGTCACAGATTTTTCTGTCTAAATCGAAGCACGCAACAATGGGACAGTACCGCGCGTCAGCAGGCGGCACTTGGCGCGAATGGCCGCTTGCTGACGCGCGCGGTACTGTCCCATGTGCCGAAATCTCTTTTTCGTCATCACCCGGTCAATCTTCAGCTTGGTTTGATAGCTTGGAAATTGGCTGGTGACAGAACAGTTTCAAACCGCATTGCACTGAAAGATTGCAGTTACCTTGACTGTGATCGGTGCCGCTTTTCGGGTCAGCCTGAAATTTAAGTCAAACGCCCTCAGCGAAATCCCGCGCGTTTGATGGGCTGAATCACCAACCACCAAACGCTGTGTGTTGCTGGCATACACATTGCTCTGCTAGCGGCGGCTTAATCCCCAAAGCTGGCATCGGAAACAGGTTGAACGCTTTATTTCAACTGTGCACACACCCGTGCGCATTTCGGTGGGAGAGATGCGATGTTGAATTTGCCGAAAAAGATTTTGGTCGTTGAAGATGATGAAACCATGCGCCTGACGCTGGCCGCATTGTTGCGGCGCGAAGGCTTTGACGTGCGCACGGCGCGCGATGGCGAAGAGGGCTATGCGGCGGCGCTCGCCAGTTGCCCGGATTTGATCATCACCGATTTGCAGATGCCGGTGCTGGACGGCGTCGAGTTGGCGCGGCTGATTCGTTGTCAGCGCGGGCAATTGAGCCAGGCGCCCATCCTGGCCCTGAGCGCGAATTTGCAGGAGTATCATTTGCCCGAACGCATGAGTTCGGGCATCAATCGCTTTTTTGATAAAGCCAAACAAGACCGGCAAACGCTGCTCTCGGCGGTTCATGCGTTGCTTGAAACCGCGCCGCGCGAGTTTGTGTCAATCATCTGAAGCCACATTACGTTCATAAAATTCCGGATTGACGAAACGCAACAGCGCGAACGTGACGCCCTGTTGATAGAGTTGCAGCCGATCCAATTTCCCACTTGAAAGCAGGCCAATCGCGCCTTCTTTTTGTTTGGAGTTTTCCCGCCCAAAAAAACGGTCATCCGCTTCGCCCAACTCCAACCCCGCGCGCACCAGTTGCGCGACACCCGCCGGCAACATAAAACGACCCGTCTGCCCTGTGCCCATACTCCCGTCGCGCGCCACGATCACGACCCAGGCATAGGCCCACATCCCCTCGGCGGTGTCGCACACGCCGCCTTCGATGCCGACGCCGTAATCCGCTTCGGCAATTTGCTGTAACGCCTGGCGCGCACGATTGCGCGCGCCCGTGCACATCTCATCATCCGCAACCGGTTGCTGGCTGACGCCCGAATCGGTTGCCACGCCGCGTGCCACCACGTCAGGCCAGAACTGCGCGATGGCCGCCGCGACGCATTGAATTTTTACCGGATTGGTTGAACCGACCGCAAAAACAAAAGGCATAAGAAGAAACACGCCACCGATGAACGCAGACAAACGCAGCTTGAAAAAGGATTGATCGGCGTTTGTCCGCGTTCATCGGCGGCAAAAACTTTCCTGATGAAGTTACTTCGCTTTGGCCGCCACCACGACGCGAAAGCCCACCAGCAGACTGCGAATATCGGGCGGCAGGAAGTAGCGGAAGCCGGAGCGGCAATTGCGCCCGTAATAATTCCACGAACCACCGCGCAACGAGCGTAGCTTGGCGTCACCATCCGCAATCCAAGCGCTGCCGTCCGTGGGTGCGCCATTGTAGTTAGGGTGTTTGTAATCCTGGCACCATTCCCACAGATTGCCGTGCATGTCGTAAAGCCCGAACGGATTGGCTACGCCGAGGCTGCCGGAGGCGGTCGTCTTTTCGCGGAAGAGGCCCTTGGCCGCCGCGCCGTAAGGATAACGCCCATCGTAATTGACGATCTCAGGCGTGATGGTTTCGCCAAAGGCAAAGGGCGAAGTCGTGCCGCCCCGCGCGGCGTATTCCCATTCGGCTTCGCTGGGCAAGCGGTAAGTACGCCCGGTCAGTTTGGTCAGGCGGTCGCAAAATTCGAGCGCTTCTTCCCAGATGATGTTTTCGACGGGCAGGTCGTCGCCTTTGAAATTAGCCGGGTCGGCTTTTAATTCGATTTTGACCTGGGGCAATTTGGCGACGGCGCGCCATTGCGCCTGGGTGACTTCAAGCTTGCCCATGAAAAAGGCGGGCAAGATGACTTTGTGTTTGGGCATCTCGCCGTTGAACCATTCGAGCTTGGCGTTGGGGCTGAAGGTTTTTGACTCGGTAAAGGCGGCCTGGATTTCGGTTTCGCTCGAACCCATTTGGAATTCGCCCGCCGGGATTTCGATCATCTCCAGCCGCGTGTTGTCGCCCAGGTCTTCAGCAAACCCAGCGGCTTTTTGGCCGGGCACTTTGGTGACGGCGCCGCTGGCATCCACTTTGGCAGTAGCAAATTCAAAGTGTACCGCTTTGATGGGTGTGCCCGCGACATTAACCAGTGCTGGCGCTATTGGCAGAGTTGCCGCTTTAGGAGAACGGGGTGTTTTGGTTTGTGGCCTTGTGGTGCAGGCCGAGAAAACCGCAATGAGCAGCAATCCCGCAGACGTTGTCAGCACCAGTAAGGCGCGAGTGATGGTTATCGTGGATGACATAACTCGACTCCTTAACAAAAAATCTGTGGCGATGTTTGAGCAATACGCGTGGCTAACTTGGGTGGCGGTAATCTAGCATCGCGCGGCGCGCGCGGCTACTGTTGCAGAAAGAATTCCAGGGTCTATTCATTCTCGGAAAGTGTTCGACAAGCTGCCAGCTTGTCGAAGTCTCGGCTGGCGAACCACTGGGTATACTGCCACGCCCGCGACAAGCTGGCAGCTTGTCGGACAGTCTGGCCGCCTGCCTGGCGCGAGAATGAATAGACCCTGGGAAGAATTCAACGCGTGAGTTGGGCCGAGTCCCCGCGCTTGCAATCAACTGCGCCTTCGGCCAAGATGCCGCCGTCGCCCCCAAACATCCTTGCTCCAACCAATCCCCGTTGATTGACAGTGCTCGCTGAAGCCAATCCTGAGTTGTTCATCTACACATGCAATCTGTTGCGCGCCCCTTTAATTCCAGCGCATTCCAACAGAATTCTTTGCCAGTAATCACATCTTGCAATCTGCTTTCGGAGGTCAATTCATGCAGCATCGGCATCGCAAATTTCTGCTTAGCTTCCTAATCGTGACGGGTTTGCTGGTGGCGCTTCCTTTTGCGCCGCCGCAGGCCCAAACCCAAAAACGCGCGTTGCGCGCAGGGTTGCAACAACGCGCTCAACCTTCTGCTTTAGAAAATGGCGACAGCCCGACGGGCAATTTCGTGATCGTGGTCACGCCCGACGGCAAAGAGTGCCGTCCGCTGACGGCGCGCGAAGAACTGGAAATGGGCTTCAACCAACCACGCGGCGAATTGCGGGAGTTGGGCGACAACAGCCCGCGCCTCACCCAGCAGACCGGTTTGAAAATCACGCTGCGCGGAACCACGCAATTGGACGGCTTTCCGCAAGCCAAAGCCGCCTTCCAACGCGCGGCGGCCAAGTGGGAAGCCATCATCCGCACGCCGATCACGATCATTCTGGATGTGGATTTCGGCACGACCTTCTTCGGTACGCCTTATCCCGACCCGCGGATTCTTGGCCAAACAGGCACGCAAACCCTGTCTAACGCCTCCACGGACGCCTATGCTGGGTTGCGCGAGTCCTTGCTTGATGTTTCGGCCAGCGGGCAACAGACAGCGGTTTACAACGCCTTGCCCGCTACGACCTTGCCCACGGATTTAGGGCCAGCGACCGGCGGCAGCGGTTCATCCGCCAATTTGCGGGCACTGGGCATTTTGAATGCGACGCCTGATTTGCCCAATGAACCCGGCAACCCGCCCTCCATCGGGTTTAATTCAAACTTTGCTTTCGATTTTGATCCGAGCGACGGCATTGATTTCGATAAGTTCGATTTCGATTCGACCGCCGTCCACGAGATCGGTCACGCGCTGGGCTTCATCACGTTTATGGGCACCAAAGAATTGGTGCTGACCGCGAATCCGCCCGTGCCGCTGTTGCCGACGCCCTGGGATTTCTTCCGTTTCCGTCCGGGCGGCTTGGTGCTCAATTCGCTGAGCGCGCGGCAACGCGTGATGCTGGCGGGCGGCGAACAAACATTCTTTGCGGGCGGAGACGAGTTCGCACTGGCGACAGGTACTCCAAACGCCACCAACGGCGACGGCAACCAGGGCAGTCACTGGAAGGATTTTGAGCAGACCGGCAATTATGTCGGCATCATGGATCCGACCGGCGCGCGCGGCGAACGCCTCGACCTGACGGCTGCCGATTTGATCGCGATCAACTATTTCGGCTACCAACTCAGCAGCAACTTGCAGGTCTTTGAACAGATGTCCGTCTCTGATTTCTCCGTTGAAGAGAGCCAAGACCGCAGCAATGCGCTGGTCGTCAACCGCTTCACGCCGCAACGTTACCCCGCCAAACTGGAATCGGTGCGTGTGCCGATCCCCGCCGCGCCCAGCGGCGTGCAGACGGGCCAGCCATTGCGCATCATCGTGTTCGCCGATCCCAATCGCACGGGCCAGCCGCCCGCCAGTCCATCTTTGCTGTTGGATCGCACGATCAATTTGCCGACCTTGCCAAACAATCGCATCTACGATCTGGTCTTGACCAACGGCCCGGCGATCAACAGCGGCGACCTGTATGTCGGCGTGCAAACCACCAGCGCCATTATCCCGATTGCGGCGGATGTGAACGGACGGCAGCAAGGGCGCTCGTTCATCTCGACCAACAACGGCACCAGCTTTCAAGCGTTGACGACGCAAAGTGCGCCGGTCTCCGCGCCCGTCAATTTCGCCTTGCGGGCGTATGTGAGCGAGCCGTTTAACACGCCCGCGCCGACATTGGCGGCGATCAGTCCGGCGGCGGTAACGCCGGGCAGCGCGGCTTTCACGCTGACGGCGCTGGGCGGCGGCTTCCCGCTGGTGGTCAAAGCCTGGCGCTGGATTTGGTCGTCGGGGCCAATCAGCCCTTGCCAGCGATTACGCGACTAGACCCGCCGGGCAGCCCGGTGGGCGCGAACAATGTGACACTCAATGTCATCGGCACGAGTTTCAACGCGCAATCGCGTATTCGTGTCGGCGGCAATGAACGCACGACCAATTTGATCAACAGCACGCAACTCTCGACCGTGCTGACGCAAGCCGATTTGGCCGCTGCGGGGCAATTGGCGATCACGGTGGTGAATCCCGCGCCGGGCGGCGGCACGTCGAATGCGCAAAACTTCTTCGTGACGACCTGTGCCTTCACCACGAGCGTCGCCACGCAAACCTTCGCTTCGTTCAGCACGTTGACCAACAGCGGCGCGGTGGCCAGCGGCTTCATCCTCAACGCCGCGACACCATTAAATGGCAATTCGAGCGTTTGCGCCTGGACGGCCACGGTCAGCGACTCGTGGATTACGTTCAATGGCCCGACCAGCGGTGCCGGACGTTCGGCCATCACCTACACCCTTCAACCGCAACCGAACAACGCTACGGCAGCGCGCGAGGCCCGTGTGACCGTGGGCGGCCAGACGGTGAGCATTCGCCAACTGGGGCGCGCGGCGGCGATTTCAGCGGCGAGCTTTACGGCTGCGTTTGCGCCGCAAAGCATTGCTTCGCTCTTTGGCGCGGGCTTGGCGCGTGAGACGCTCTCTGCCGCAACCACGAACTTGCCGACCACGCTCTCGACCACGCGCGTGGTCGTGCAGGATGCGGCGGGCACGCAACGCCTCGCCCCGCTCTTTTTCGTCTCGTCGGGCCAGATCAATTTCCTGATTCCGCCAGGCACAGTGACGGGCGCGGCGCTGGTGCTGGTTGAAGTGGATGGGCTGCTTTACGCCGACAGCCGCATCACCATCGCCACGACGGCGCCGGGCCTCTTCACCGCGAACGCCAATGGCGCGGGTGTACCGGCAGCCGTGTTGTTGCGCACGCGCGCCGACAACTCGCAGGTTTTCGAGGTCATCGCCGACCGCGATCCAGCGACCAATCGTTTTGTGCCGCGTCCGCTTGATTTTGTGAACGACACCGACCGATTGACGCTGGTGTTGTTTGGCACCGGCATTCGGGGGCGGGCGAGTTTGAACGCCGTGCAATTCAAACTCGGCAACACCGATGTGCCCGTGCAATTCGCGGGCGCGCAAGGCGATCTGGTCGGGCTGGATCAAATCAACATGGATTTGCCGCGCAGTTTGCGCGGGGCCGGCACGCTCAACCTGACCGGCACGGTGGATGGACGCGCCATCAACACGGTGACGGTGGCGTTCAAATAAAGCCGCTCTTGACGCGCAGCGTCTTTGGAGTGCGTGTGGCACAGGCCGCCGCTTTGGTATTCCTTCAAGCATTTGCTGACCGAAGGAATACCAAAGCGGCGGCCTGTGCCACACGCACTCCAAAGATTTCGCCTTTCCTGCCACGCAAAAAATCAGATGACCGCAACGCCGTTCGTGCGGTACTGTAATGGCTCATTCCACACCTACAATTTAACTTTGCAAGGGGAGAGGATTACCAGATGTCTGAACAAACCACGCTCGACCAACTTTCGATCAATACCATCCGCACACTGGCGATGGATGGCGTCCAAAAAGCCAACTCCGGCCACCCCGGCATGCCGATGGGCATGGCGCCCGCGGCCTATGTCGTGTGGACGCGGCTGTTGCGCCACAACCCGAAAAATCCGCGCTGGGCCAACCGCGACCGCTTCGTGCTTTCGGCCGGGCACGGCTCGATGCTGCTCTATAGCTTGTTGTATCTGACCGGCTATGGAGATTACCCGCTCGATCAGTTGAAGCAGTTTCGCCAATGGGGCAGCCTGACGCCCGGCCATCCCGAAGTCGAACTTTCCACCGCGATTGAAACGACGACCGGCCCACTGGGACAGGGCTTTGCCAATGGTGTGGGCATGGCGATTGGCGCGAATTATCTGGCCGCATATTTCAACCGCGACGGGCACGAGCTATTTGACTATCACATTTACGCCATCGTTTCGGACGGCGATCTGATGGAAGGTGTCTCATCCGAAGCCGCGTCTTTAGCTGGCCATTTGAAACTGGGCCGTCTGATTTACCTTTACGACGACAATCATATTTCGATTGACGGCAGCACGAATCTGGCCTTTACCGAAGACCGCGCCAAACGCTTTGAAGCTTACGGCTGGCACGTGCAAACCGTGACCGACGCCAACGACGTGACCGCGCTCGAAGCCGCCATCAAAGCTGCGCAAGCCGACGCGCGCCCTTCGATCATCTGCGTCAAATCGGTGATTGGGTTCGGCTCGCCCAACAAAGCAGGCACCTCCAAAGCCCACGGCGAACCGCTGGGCGCGGACGAAATCAAGCTGACCAAACAGAACCTCGGTTGGCCTTCCGAAGAGCCGTTCTTTGTGCCGGAAGAAGCCCTCAACAATTTCCGCCAATGCGTCACGCGCGGCGCGCAATTCGAGAACGACTGGCAAGCGAAATTCGATGCTTACGCCCAAGCACACCCCGAACTGGCCGCCGAGTTAAATACCTGGCTGAGCGGCGAATTGCCCGCCGGGTGGCAGGACGCCCTGCCCGTCTTTCCCGCCGACAAACCGATGGCGACGCGCGAGGCGTCCGGCAAAGCACTCAACGCTTTCGCCGCGAAACTGCCGATGTTGATTGGCGGCTCGGCGGATTTGCGTCCCTCCAATAACACCTGGATTGATGGTTCGGAATCGTTTCAAGCCAGCAGCCCGCACGGCCGCAACTTCCATTTCGGCGTGCGCGAACACGCGATGGGTTCGGTGATGAATGGCATCGCGCGGACGCATCCGCTGATTCCTTTCGGCGGCACGTTCATGATCTTTTACGATTACATGCGCCCCCCTGTGCGCTTAGCCGCGATGATGGGCCTGGGCACGATTTACGTTTACACCCACGACAGTATCGGCCTGGGCGAAGACGGCCCCACACATCAACCCATCGAACAACTGGCTGGCATGCGCGCCGTGCCCGGGCTGACGCTGATCCGTCCCGCCGACGCCAACGAAACCGCTGTCGCCTGGCGCGTAGCAATTGCGCAACGACACAGCCCGACAGCGCTGGCCCTAACGCGGCAAAAGCTGCCGACCTTCGACCGCACGAAATACGCTTCAGCAGAAGGACTGACCAAAGGCGCGTATGTGATGAGCGATTCGCCCACCGGCAAGCTGGACGTCATCCTCATCGGCACCGGCTCCGAAGTCGCCGTGGCGGTTGAAGCCCAAGATGCTTTGGCCCAAGCAGGTATCGGCGCGCGCGTCGTCAGCCTGCCCAGTTGGGAATTGTTTGATGCCCAGCCACAGGCCTATCGCGACGAAGTGCTGCCGCCCACCGTGACCGCGCGTGTGGCGATTGAAACAGGCGTTTCATTCGGCTGGGAGCGCTATGTTGGTTCTGGCGGCGTGGTGATTGGGATGGATCGGTTTGGCGCGTCTGCTCCAGTTCAAGTATTGATGGAGAAGTTTGGGTTTACGGCGGGGAATGTCGTGGCGAAGGTGAAAGGGCTGCTTGGAAAGTAGTTTTCAGCGATGCACCGTGCGGCAATTTTACCGGACTGTGCACCGTTTCTGTTTGGGGCTATGATGCGGGCGTTTCAATCAACAGGCCCAAGGGCAGCAAACGCAGGCAAAGGGAACCAACCAATGACCAAGACACAAGTCTTGCTCACCGCCGCTGGCGTCATCGTCACCCTGATCGTGGCCGTTTGGGGTATCACGGCGGGCTATATGAACCGGCTCATTGACCAAACAGAGCGCAACACCACGCGGCTGATCGAGCAGTTCGAGAAGCGGATGAACGAGAACGCCGGCCAGCTTGAGAAGCGCATGAGCGAGCGCGACGAAAAGCTAGTGGCGAAGATTGATGGCCTGCGCAACGAAATGCTCGCACGATTCGAAACAGTGCAGCACCAGCTTGAAGAATTGCAGCGGCAGAACACACAGCGCGCGCTGATCGAAAAAGACGTGGTGACTTTGACCGCCAAGGTTGAAATGTTAGAACGCCGCGCCGCTTGAGCGGCAGGCTGACGCGGCGGTCGAGACGAAGCCTGCCAAGCAACGGGCGGTGCAGAAAGGCAAGGCCAAGTGACCTTTGAGTGGAATGACGACAAGGCAGCGCGCAATGCCGCCAACCATCAGGGCGTGACATTTGAAGAAGCTGCGACGGTGTTTAATGACGCCGGTGTGATGATCGAACCTGATTACGATCATTCAGAATATGAACAACGGTTTTGGGCTATCGGGTTTTCTGAGCAAGGGCGTATTTTGTTAGTGGTATTCGTGTATCGCGGCGAAAACGTTCATCTCATTTCGGCGCGCAAAGCGACTCCGCGTGAAAGGACAAACTATGGAAATCAAACTGATTGACGAAGACGAAGACAATGCTGACGATTTCGGTGCGGCTGAATACAGCCCGCGTGCGCCGCAGACAGAGCAAGAGCGCCAGCACCACGCCCACGCTAAAGAATTACAGGCTAAATTCCGCGCCCAAGCCACTGCACACTATGTGCGCCTGGCCGACGATCTAACTCAAGCCTTCCCAACGCCCGAAGCCGTCAATGACGCTTTGCGCCAAGTGCTGCGCGAAAGGCAGATGGCGGCGTAGCAGGTTGGGATAACTTTTTTTGAGACGGGCCGGGACATACCCGGAACCAGGCGCATCTTTGACAATTAGGCAGGACGGGGCAGAACTCAACGTTTTAGACTCGTATGTGTCCGTGAATGTGTCTGTAAAGCAAAACGGGCATCTTGGTGATGCCCGTAAATGGTTGATGTAGCTAATCGGGGCGAGAGGATTTGAACCTCCGACCTCTCGGTCCCAAACCGAGCGCTCTACCAGGCTAAGCTACGCCCCGTACTGCGCGGCCATTATACATACGCGTTGGGCAAGTTCAAATTGCGGGTTGGGTGGATTGACTCGCTGGCGCAGATCAGAGACGATTAGGCACCCTAAAACTCCACTCCCCCATTGCACGGAGGAACCATTGAAAAACAAGTTTATGCAAGTCTCCGCCACTGTAGGTCGCACCGGATTGGTTTGTCTCTTGGTGTGTTTGCTAGTTGGCCCGGCGGCATTCGCGCAAAAGAAACACAAGAGCACAAGCACCAAACCGCGCACCAGCGCACCCACACCGACACCCACGCCGCCGCCAGTCAACCTGAGCACCGAGGCTGGTTATGTCGCCGAGCAACTGAAAATCGTCACGCGCTTCGTTTACGTTTACGGCAAGATCGCCAATGGCCTCGAATTGGCGGAAGAGCAATCGCGGCGCGGCGAGTTGTCGCCTGCGGCGGAAGCCAAAAATCGCCAGACCAAAGAGGCCGTGGCTACCAACATCAGTGGTGTGCGCACCGGGCTGGAAACCTTGTCGAAGCGGTTCCAGGCCAATGCCCGCTTACAGGTGCAGTATCTGAAATTGTCGTATGCCGCCGAATCGGCGGCGAATGCGGAGCGGCTGGTGGCCGGTGGCCGCTTTGATGAAGCCGGCAAAAGTCTGGTGCAAGCGGTGGAACGCTTAACCGATGTGTTGATCGCTTTGCGTTGAGTCTGTCATCAACCGCTAGCCTGGCACCGCGTTCAGTTGTTTTTGTTTGGCTAAGGGCGAAAGCTGGCGCAGCTTTTCGACCAGCGGGGGCAGGATTTCCAACACGTAATCCACTTCTTCTTTTGTATTGTCTTTGCCCAGGCTGAAGCGCAACGCGCCCCGCCCGTTATCCTGATTCAGCCCCAAAGCCACCAACACATGCGATGGTTCGACCGAACCGGAAGCGCAGGCCGAACCGGTCGAGACGGCAATGCCTTTCAAGTCGAGTGAAATCTGCAAGCCTTCGCCTTCGACAAAATCAAAATTGAAATTGGCGACGTGCGGCAAGCGTTGTTGTGCATCGCCGTTGCGCGCGATGTCGGGAATTTTTTCGAGCAGGCCCGCTTCCAAATAATCGCGCAGCCCGCGCAACTGCTCGCTGCGTTCGGCTAAATTCAGCCGCGCTAATTCCGCTGCCTTGCCAATACCGACAATCAACGGAACGCTCTCAGTGCCCGCGCGCCGGTCGCGTTCGTGATGCCCGCCGTGCATTTGGCTGGTGAGCCGCACGCCTTTGCGCACATAAAGCACGCCGATGCCTTTGGGGCCATGAAATTTGTGCGCGGTCAGTGCCAGTAAATCCACGCCGAGCGCCTGTACATCCACGGGCGCTTTGCCGATGGATTGCACCGCGTCGGTGTGCAGGTATAAGTGGCGCTGGCCTGCCGCGCGCCGTTCTTTGATTAGCGCCGCGATGTCCGCAATGGGTTGCAGCGTGCCGATCTCGTTGTTGGAATGCATCAGCGTGACCAGCACGGTGTCGTCGCGCAACGCGGCTTTGACATCGCTGAGCCGCACGATGCCTTCGTGATAAACCGGCAGACGCGTCACCGTCCAGCCCTGCTTTTCGAGTTCCGCGCACGAAGCCAGCACGGCCGGATGTTCGATTTGCGACGTAATGATGTGTTGGCCCGCGGCGGCGTGCGCGGCGGCGATACCCTTGATTGCCAGGTTGTCGGCTTCGGTGCCGCCCGAAAGAAAGGTGATCTCAGACGGTTGTGCGTTGATGAGTTGGGCGACCTGCTGGCGTGCCGTTTCGATGGCTTGTTTGGCTTGCTGCCCCCAGCGATGCGTGCTTGAAGCATTACCAAAAGCTTCGCTGAAGTAAGGCAGCATCGCCTGTACGACTGCGTCATCCACGCGCGTGGTGGCGCTATTATCCAAATAGATTTGTTTGCTTGTCATAGCTCGTCTCCTGCGGTCACAGCATAGATTTCAGACGGGCAATGTCAAGCAGGCAGGGTCTATGTATGCTCCGAAAATTTGCCACCGAGGCACAGCGGACGATCTGGCAGCGTGTGTTGTGTCCGGAGCCAAAGTCTCACAGGGTAAAGGTTTTTTTTTCTGCCCCCCAAACAACCTGTGCTGCTGTGGCTGAGCCTGACTAGACCTTGCTGTAGCAGGCCACCGCTGGTTTTCAGAGTCCGCCTATGTTCATGCGCCCAGCCAGGCTGGCAATCACCGCGATTAGCTCGGCGGCCTCGACCGGCTTGGATACGTGCATTTGGAAGCCAGCCGCCAGCGCCCTGGTGCGATCCGCGCTGCGGCTGTAACCGGTGAGCGCCACCGCCGGTATTTCGCCGCCTTGCGCGGCTGGCAGCGCCCGCAGCTTTCTGAGGAGGGCGTAACCATCTACTTCCGGCATCCCAATATCCGAAACCAGGATTGCCGGCGGCCATTGCGCAATGACTTCTAAGACCTCCGCCGCCGAGGCGCAGGCTCTTACGTCCGCGCCGCGCTGCTCCAACATGGTCAACAACAAGTCGCGTGAACCCGCCTCATCGTCCACCACCAAAATGCGCAAGCCATCCAGCCGAATCGCCTCAGCGAGGGCCGCGATGGATGCGCCGCTGGCGTCTGCCGCTTTGAATTCAGTGCTTTCTTTCTGCCGGTCTCTGATGGGCAGCGTTACGGTAAAGGTCGCGCCCTGTCCGTCGCCCGGACTATCGGCGTGCACTGTTCCGCCGTGTAATTCCACCAAGTGGCGCACAATCGCCAGCCCCAGGCCCAGTCCGCCATATTTGCGTTCGCTGCTGGTGTTGGCCTGACTGAAGCGGTCGAAGACATAGGGCAGAAACTCCGGGCTGATGCCCGCGCCTGAATCGCGCACAGTGAGCCGCAAGTGGCTGTCGGCACGCGCCAGGCCGATCTCGATGCGCCCGCGATGGGGGGTGAACTTGACCGCGTTTGACAGCAGGTTCCAGACAATCTGCTGCAAGCGCGCCGGGTCGCCTGAAACCTCGCCGTCCTGGGTGGCGAGCTGCCAGCGCAGTTGAATCGCTTTGGCTTCCGCCGCCGGACGAATCGAGTCGAGCGCCGTCTCGACGATCTGCCGCAGTTCCAGCGGGCGAACATTCAACGTGAGTTTGCCGGTGATGATGCGCGAGGTGTCCAACAGGTCTTCGATAAGTTGCGCTTGCGTCTGGGCATTGCGTTCGATGGTTTCGAGCGCGCGTTCGGTGGCGGCCTGATCAAGTTGGCCCGTGCGCAATATCTGCACCCAACCCAGGATCGCATTGAGCGGCGAGCGAATTTCGTGCGAGATCATGGCGACGAATTCATCTTTGGCGCGGCTGGCCGTTTCGGCTTGCTCACGGGCAGCGCGCTCGCTGACCAGGAGTTGGGCGCGCTCGTCTTCACTACGCTTACGCTCGGTCACGTCGCGCAGGATTACGGTGAAGAGCTTTTGACCATCGGCTTCCATGTGCGAAATGGAGGCTTCGATGGGAAACTCTTCGCCGTTTGTGCGCAAGCCGCTCAACGCGCCTAGCGCTCCCATGCGGCGGCTGGTGACCCCCGTCGTGCCGAAGCTCCCGATGTGCTGGCGGTGGGCGTCACGAAAACGCGCTGGAATAAACCGGTCGAGCGAGCCACCACGCGCTTCACCGCCTGAGCAGCCAAACATCTGCTCGGCGGCGGGATTGAACAACAGGATGCGTTGCGCGGCATCTACGACGATGACGGCATCCATTGCCGAATTGATCAATCCGGCCAAGCGCGCTTCACTCCCGCGCAAAGCTTCCTCTGCCCGTTTGCGCTCCGTAATGTCCATCCCACCTGCGAGCGCGCCCCGCACTTTGCCTGCCGAATCGTAAAGCGGAGCGGCGTGCATGAGAAGGTGAACGCGCCGCCCATCGCTCAGGACCAGTTCGTACTCTTCATCCTGAACCAGGACCCGTTCATGCGCCGCCCGCTGCATCGGCAATTGCTCGGGTGGAACATCCACGCCAGCGCGCAACGTGCGATAAACGACCGCCTCGCTGGCTGGGGTACTGCGCGAGACATTTCCTCCGGCGGAAGCGCCCAGCAGAGCGTTGGCCACAGGGTTGCCGACGATGTGTTTGCAGTCGGGATCGTCAGACCGCCAGATGGGGGTTGGCATAGTCGCAAACAGCGCTTCTAACTCTTTGGCGCGCGCTCGCTCGCGGGCCTCGCTTGCACGCAACGCTTCCTCCGCCCGCTTGCGCTCGGTGATGTCCATGTTCGTCTCGAGCACGGAGCCGGGCTGCCCTTGCGCGTCGCATTCCAGCACCCAGCAACTGAGCACGGTCACAAGCTGACCGTCCTTGCACGTGTGGATCAGTTCGCCTTGCCAACGGCGGTTGCGGCGCAAGTCGGTGACGATCTCAGGGAGCGGTTTGGGAAAGACGGTTTTGAAGAGCGTGTGCGTGACTTGGCCCAGCGCTTCCTCGCTCGTCCACCCGTAGAGTTCCGCCGCCGCGCGATTCCAGCGCATGATATGGTCTTGCGCGTCGCGCACGATGATGGCATCGAAGCCGGAATCAAGCATCCGGGCCAGTTCAACGAGCAAAGCGCGTTCTTTTTCGACCTGGCGGCGCTCGGTTATATCGCGGAAGATCAGCACTGCGCCAATGACCTTTCCTTCAGCATCTTTGATGGGCGCGCCGCTGTCATCAATTGGGATTTCTGCCCCATCCCGTGCGATCAGCAGCGTGTGATTTGCCAGGCCGACAATGATGCTTTCCTGCATCGCCCGCAGCGCCGGATTCTCGACCGGCTGGCGCGTTTCTTCGTTGATGATGTGGAAGACCTTTTCTAACGGTAGGCCCGCCGCCTCAGTGTTTTGCCAGCCAGTCAACGTTTCCGCCACCGGGTTCATAAACGTCACCTGGCCGTGGGCGTCAGTGGCAATCACCGCATCCCCGATGCTGCTGAGGGTGACGCGGTAGCGTTCGCGTTGTTCCCGCTCTCGGGCTTCACTCGCTTCGGTTTTCCGGCGCGCCCGATGCAGGCTTTCGGCCAGCCAACAGTTGAACACACCCGCCAGCGTAAAAATGATCAATTGTGCTGGTGCCGTCGGCTCTGTCACCACGAATGAAAATTGCGGCGGAAGAAAGACGTACCAGGTCGTGATGGCGCTGAGCACGGTCGCCAGCAGCCCTGGCCCCATCCCGCCAAACCACGCACACAGGACAACCGTCGGTAAATAAATAATGAACGGCGCTCTGAGTTCAAGGATTGGGTCGAGCGCAAACCGCAAGAGCGTGGCGAGCGTTACCGCCACGATCGTAAAGGCATAGCGCGTTACAAACGTAGGATTACGGGAGAAGATCATTTCGCCTCCTGAGTTGTTTGGATGAGTGGGTGACCGGCGAACTTTATCATAGGCACAGCGGAAGATTAAGAAAGGGGACTTAGATCAGTTTGCAATTGCGTGTACGGGCAGCGTGGGGGGTGCGGTACCGCGCGCGTGAGCAAGCGGAGGCGCTGCCCTGCTGCCAATTCGCCTCACTTGACGCGCCGCTTGCTCACGCGCGCGGTACCGCACCGCCGTTCAGTGGTTTTCCCGTACACGGAAGTGAAAACCGATCTAGGACGCTGAGGCCGTTGCCATAACCAAAGTGAAACACGTCGTTGCCGCCGCCCCGCTTGCTTGTTTTGCTCGCCCTGATGTTGTAGAAAGTCTGCACCCCTTTCGGAAATCCCCTGACGCAACCGCTGTGTAGAAATAGCAGAAGGAGACAATAATGAAAGTGAGTTCCCGCCTTTTTATCCACGCGCTCGCCGCCGTGGCGCTGTGCGTTTTCAACTTGCAAGCACAAACCCGAACCACCAGTTCCGGCCAGGCACGTCCGACCGTTCGTACCAACGATCCCGCGACCTATCGCTATCCCTGGGAACACGGCTATCGCGCGGGTTACGAAGACGGTTACGTCAAGGGCAAGAGCGATTTCAACGACGCCAGCCCGCGCAATGCGCAAAGCAGCGAAGCCTATCGCCGTGCCGACCGGGGCTACGCGGAAAGAATGGGACGTCTGGCCGAGTTTCAGGACGCCTACCAAATCGGCTTTGAATTAGGCTATGACGATGGCTATTTCGGGCGCGGTTACACGGTGGCCATCCCGCCGAATCTAGGCAAAGTCGTGGCTGCCGATGTGGCGGCCAGCGCGGAAACGACACCCGCGCCGCCCACGCCCGCGCCCAGCAATCGCACGCGGACGGCGGATGCCACGCCCGCGCCGCGCCAGGATGACCGTCGCCCAGCCAGTGCGCGCGACCGCATCGTGGTGCGCGACGGCGTCGAGATGAAAGTCCGGCTGCAAACGCCGATCAGCACCAAAACCAACCGCGAAGGCGACCAATTCACCGCCGTCGTGCTCGATCCGTCCGAATACGCCGACGCCACCGTCACCGGCCACATCGCCAAACTCAACAAGTCGGGCAAGCTGTCCGGCAAGACCGAACTGTCACTGACGTTCGATTCGATTGAAATGCCCAACGGCCAGCGCGGACGCTTTGCCGCGCAGGTCGAACGCGTTTATGAAAGCGAACAGGTCAAAACCGTTGACGAAGAGGGCAATGTCGAAACCGGCAGCCGCACCAAAGACACCGCCGTGCGCACCGGCGGCGGCGCAGTGCTCGGCGCAATCCTTGGCGGCGTCATCGGCGGTGGTAAAGGCGCAGCCATCGGCGCCGCTGTCGGCGCGGGCGCGGGCGCAGGCTCCGTGATTTATCAAGGCAGCAAAGACCTGCAACTCGACCCCGGCACAGAGATGCTGATTCGCACGGCGGCCCCGGCGCAATCACGCGACTAACCGATTGCGGATTTGGGATTGCGGATTGCGGATTCATCCTCCCAATCCACAATCCACAATCCGCAATCCGCAATCGAATGATTACCCTGCTCACCGATTTCGGCACGACCGATTATTTCGTGCCCGCCGTCAAAGGCGTCATCCTCACGCTTCAGCCAAGCGCCCAACTGATTGACCTGACGCATGACATTCCCGCCCAGGACATTCAGCACGCCGCCTTCACGCTCGGCGCGTGTTACCGCAACTTTCCGCCCGGCACGATTCACCTCGCTGTGGTTGACCCCGGCGTAGGCTCCGCCCGTCGTCCCCTCGTCGTCGCAGCCGGACAGTATTTTTTTGTCGGCCCCGACAACGGGCTTTTCAGTTTTGTCTACGCCCGCGAACCGGAAGTGCGCGTCTATCACGCCGCTCGTCCCGAATTTCACCGCCCGCAACCGAGCGCCACCTTTCACGGACGCGACGTCTTTGCCCCGCTGGTCGCCTGGCTCGCGCGCGGCATTCATCCCACTTCGTTCGGGCCGGAGATCAGCGATTACGTCCGCCTTGCCATTCCGCAACCACAAGCCGACGCGGACGCCAACACGATTAGTGGCGAGATCATCCACATTGACCGCTTCGGCAACTGCCTCACGAACTTCACTGAAAGCGAATTGCCGCTCACTTCCGCACTCTGCCCGCCGCCGCCTATGTTTAGCATCGGCGAGCACGCGGTCACCCAATTCGGCACGCACTTCGCGCAAGCCGCGCAGCCGGAGCAACTGTTCGCGTATTTGGGCAGTGCGGGGTATTGGGAAGTGGCGTTGTGGTGCGGGTCAGCGGCAGCGAGAGGTGGGATTGTACGGGGGGCGAAGGTGAAACTGATTTGGTGAATGACGGCGATGAACCGCGCGCGTAAGCAAGCGGCAGTCGGCAACTCAGGCACAATGCGCGCCAGGCGACGGCTCCGCTTGCGCGCGCGCGCGGTACCGTACCAGCGAGGCCGTCAGCGCCGCTTTTCAATGACGGTTTCCAGCAACGGTTGGTCTTGCGCTTGAAGCGGCGGAAAAGTGAGCGGCGGCAGCGGCGCATCAGCTTCGACAAATACGTCTGCGTCCGGCACGGGCACCCGTTTGGGCGGCAGCGTCACGACGATGCGATTTTCCGCCTCTTGCCGTTGGCGCAAGTCGGCCACCATGGCGTGAATGTCATAGTTGAATTGCGCCGCCCACTCTTCACGAATTTTGTGCAGTTCCTCAAGGATTGGGTCTTCCAGCATTTCTCACACTCCAAATTCTTCCGGCGTGCCGATGGCCGGAGGTTGATAACCTGCGGCGCGGCAGCTTTGCTCAATCGCGCCGCGCATCGTCAGGTTGGCGATGTGCTTGCAGTTCCAGGTCAACAAATAGAGCACCCGGAGTGGCGTCCCCCGCTTGCGCCGCCTCGCTCACACGAAGGCGGCGGAAGAGCAATGGATCAGCCCGATCCAAAATTCTCAAAAAATTTCATGCGCTTCGCGCATAGTTAAAAGGGTAAAGAGGGTAAAAGGGCAAAGGGCTACGGAGTCCTCGAACCGGACACAACACGAAAGCCGATAAAGAGGCCGCGGTGGCCGGGCGTATTATTGAGACGATAGGCCGAGCGGCAGTACCTTGAATTGAAGTGCTCCAGGAACCGCCGCGCAGCACCCGGCGACTTGAGTCTCCGCCACTCAACCAAGCTGAGCCATCCGCCGGCGCGTCCTTGTAATCACTATGCCAAACATCTTCGCACCATTCCCACACATTGCCGTGCATATCGTAAAGCCCAAACTTGTTCGCCTGTTTCTGCCCGACCGGATGCGTCGTGCTGCCAGCGTTCTTGCCATACCAAGCCATCGCCTCCAACTCACCCGCGTAATCGCCCGTCGTGCCCGCGCGGCAAGCGTATTCCCATTCAGCTTCGCTCGGCAGCCAATACGTTTTGCCCGTCAACTCGCTCAGCTTTTTGCAGAAGGCTTGCGCATCTTCCCACGAAACCAGTTCAACCGGACGCTTGAGATCGCCTGTGAAGTGGGACGGATTGCTGCCCAGCACAGCCTGCCATTGCGCCTGTGTCACTGCGAACTTGCCGCAATAAAACGCGGGCACAATGACTTCGTGCTGCGGCCTTTCGTTGTCATAGCCCGTGTTCTTTGGCGAACCCATCAGGAATTTGCCACCGGGCACGAGCAGCATTTCAAGCGGCACACCGTTGAGGTTTTCGCTGAATTGGGGGGCAAGCACCGCTTCATTGAGAAGTATAGCGGGCGAGGGCATCGAAGCACTTAAATGTGCTGGGTGTGGCCGCACTCTTGGGGAAGGCTCAACACGCGGCGCGGGCGTGGGCTGTTGAGGCGGCTGTGGCTGTGCTGGTGGCTGCGGGGACGGCTTTCCAAGCTTCCGTAAGCCAACCTCAAACGCGCCCAGCAAATCCTCCCAGCCATAATCCTCAAACAAATCCACCCATTGCAGGTGCTCCAAAATGTCCGGCACCACGCAATCATCCAGCCGCGCCGGGATCAGGTAAACGTCGTCTTCGAATTTGTCCTGCGCCTGTTCAAGCGCCTGTTTGATCTCGCGCCGCAAAAAGCCGCGCTTGTTGATCGAAGTTTCCGACAGACACACCAGCACGAAATCGGAGCCTTTGAGCGCGCGTTTGAGCACCGGTTCCCACTGCTGGCCCGGCACGATATGTTCGCGGTCGAGCCAGGGTTCAAACCCCGCGTCTTTCAAACGCTGATGCAAAGCCTTGACTCGCGTCGAGTCTTCGCGGGCATAGCTGATGAAGATTTGCGCCATCGAGGGATACCTGAAGTTGCATTGAAGGGTTGCGGCTCAGCGTTGGGGCTTGTTGCAGCGGACTGAGCGCGCACTATCTAACCGATGTGCGCGTGGCAGCGCAAGCCTGCCAGACGCAAGCTTGGCCGAAGCTGACAAAGTGGTTCCACCGCCCGTTAGGCCGCGCGTTGACTGTTGGCAACTTCTGCCGGTTCGTCAACGGGGATGCGTTGTGGCGCAAACGAGACGACGGGGCGGTCTTCAGTTTTTTCCTGCGCTTGCAGATCAGCCACGATGGCTTGCAGGTCGTAATTGAATTTGGCGGCCAGTTGGTCGCGGATTTGGTGCAACTCTTCAATGATCGGATCGGTCGTCATAGTATTTCTCCTAATTCTTCAGGTGTGCAGATGACTGACGGCTCATAGCCAGTAGCGCGAAAGATGCGCTCAACCATACGCCGCACGTGCGCATTGGCGATGTGTTTGCAATTCCAAGATAGCAAATAATCAATCCCGTTGGCCGTTGCTACGGCAATATGCAAGGCGTCACGTTGCGCTTTCACCGGCAAGGCTCCGCGTTTAAGTAGCTCATCCGCCAGCGCGTGCGCTTCATTCGTCACTTTCAGCAAGGACAGTCCGGCCAGTGCCTGCATCCGTTTGGCAATCTCGCCAGGATCACCTAAGCGCGCTTCTTGCAACACGACTTCTGAAATAAACAGGTCATATTTTTCCCGTTCATTGTCCCACCAGTCATTGGCCAATTGTTGCCGCGCGGCCACAATCAAATCACGGCTGCGGCGTGCGACCAGGTAGCTGACCATGCTGGTTTCAATGTAGACTTTTGCCATTGGCTGTGCTCCTTTTGCGGTGGCTATGCTACTGCAAGCTCCCGCTCCCGCAAATACTTGATCTTGTCGCGCAACTCCGCCGCCTGTTCGAACTTGAATTGCTTGGCCGCCTCGCGCATTTCGTATTCAAGCTGCATCAGCGTCTCCTTGATTTTCTCCCGGCTGTAATCGTCGTAGGCGTCCAGATTCAGCGGCACTTTGAAGTAGTCGGCTTCGTAGGCCGTGACCAGCGTGGCTTCGATGGGTTTGATGATGGATTGCGGGGTGATGCCGTGCGCGGTGTTATAGGCGATCTGTTTGGCGCGGCGGCGTTCGGTTTCGCCGATGGCGCGGCGCATGGAATCGGTCATTTTGTCGGCATACAGAATCGCCTTGCCGCGCGCGTTGCGGGCGGCGCGGCCCATGGTTTGAATCAATGACGATTCGCTGCGCAAGAAGCCTTCCTTGTCAGCGTCCAGGATGGCGACGAGCGAGACTTCGGGCAAATCCAAACCCTCGCGCAGCAGGTTGATGCCGACCAGCACGTCGAATTCGCCGCGCCGCAAATCGCGCAGGATTTTGATGCGTTCGAGCGTTTCGACTTCGCTGTGCAGGTAGCGCACCTTGATGCCGAGGTCGCCGTAATAATCGGTCAGGTCTTCGGACATCTTTTTGGTCAGCGTCGTGACCAGCACGCGTTCATTACGTTCGACGCGCACGCGGACTTCTTCCAGCAAATCGTCAATCTGGCCGCGCACGGGGCGGATTTCGACTTCGGGGTCGAGCAGGCCGGTGGGGCGGATGACCTGTTCGATGAATTCGCCTTGCGTCTGTTGTAATTCGTAAGGGCCGGGCGTGGCCGAGACGTAGATGCGTTGGGTGGCGCGCTGGTCCCACTCTTCAAATTTCAGCGGACGGTTGTCTAGGGCCGACGGCAGGCGGAAGCCGTAATCCACCAGCGTGGTTTTGCGTGACCGGTCGCCGTTATACATGCCGCGAATTTGCGGGATAGATTGGTGGCTTTCGTCAATCACGACCAGCGTGTCGGCGGGCAGGTAATCGTAAAGCGTGGGCGGCGGTTCACCGACGGCTTTGCCGGTGAGGTGGCGCGAATAGTTTTCGACGCCGCGGCAATAGCCGAGTTCGTTGAACATTTCGAGATCGTACATCACGCGCTGGTGCAGCCGTTGCGCTTCGATCAGTTTGTTTTGTTCGATCAGCTTTGGCTCCCACGCTTCCAACTCGGCCTTGATGGTTTGCACGGCGCGTTTGACGGTCGGGCGCGTGGTGACGTAATGCGTTTTGGGATAGATCGCGATGCCGCCTTCGAATTTTTGCAGCACTTCGCCGAGCAGCGGATCAATCAACGAAACCGCATCCACCTCGTCGCCCCACAATTCGATGCGCAGGGCTTTGTCTTCATAACTGGGATAGACCTCGATCACGTCGCCGCGCACGCGAAAGGTGCCGCGTCCGAATTCGATGTCGTTGCGTTCGTAAAGCAGTTCGACCAGTTTCTTGATGATCTCGTCGCGTTTGATCTTCTGCCCCGGTTCGACAAACAGCGTCATGCCGAAGTAGGTGTTCGGATCGCCGATGCCGTAAATGGCCGAGACCGAGGCGACGATGATGACATCGCGGCGCTCAAACACCGAGCGCGTCGCGCTCAGTCGCAGCCGGTCAATCTCTTCGTTGACCGTCGCTTCTTTTTCGATGTAAATATCGCTCGACGGCACATAAGCTTCGGGCTGGTAGTAGTCGTAGTAGCTCACGAAATACTCGACGGCATTTTCGGGAAAGAAGGTTTTGAATTCCTGAAAGAGTTGCGCGGCCAGCGTCTTATTGTGCGCCATCACCAGCGTCGGGCGTTGGACGCGGTTGATGACCTGCGCGATGGTGAAGGTCTTGCCACTGCCCGTGATGCCGAGCAGTGTTTGGTGCTTTTCGCCCGCGTTGAGGCCGTTGACCAGGGCTTCAATCGCCGCTGGTTGATCGCCTTCGGGTTGGTAGTCGGAATGGAGTTTGAAGAGTTGGGTCATAGGATTACTCGTGATTAGTGCAGTACCCGGTCGCTTGAATGTTCGACAAGCTGCCAGCTTGTCGAAGCCTCGGCTGACAGCCGATTGGTTGAACGGTCCGGCCTCGGCAAGCTGGCAGCTTGTCGAACAACCCGGTCGCTATCGCTCGCGGTACTGTACCTTGCGCCAGTGACCTCGACAATCCGTGGCCGATGCACATTTTTCGCCATTCAAAGCCAATGCTATGATGCCCACCGCGCTATGGAAAATCTCAAGCTTTACACCCGCACGACCTTGCTGACCTCCGCTGTCATGACGGCGGTGTTGGTGGTGGTGGCGTTCTTTTTTATCACGAAGGCGCGCGCCATCGAGCGGCAGGAGCAGGAGCAGCGTGCGGAGTTATGGGCCACCGTGCTCGCCAATCAAATCGCCATCAACCCCTCGAAAAAGACGCTGGAATTGCACAGCCGTGTGATTTCCTTCGGGCAAGAGCACGAGCGGCAGATTCGCCAAATTCGGATTTACAGCGCAACCGGACGTGAGGTCGTCAGCCTCGTGGCTGACGAACCGGAAACCCTGGCGCAAAATGATCTGAACAGTTTGCACCGTGGCGCTTCGCTGGCGCGTCCAAAAGAGAATGAGGCGGCGGGTGAACCGCTAATCTATGCCGCCGCGCCCATCTTCAATGAAGACCGCTTTGAAGGCGTCGTCACGCTGACGGCGCGGCGTGACCAATTCTCGTCGTTGGCGCGCCGTTTGATTACGTTGACGCTGGCCTTGCTGGCGCTGGCGCTGCTTTCGATCACGGCGCTGCTTTACTTTCTGTTCAGCCAGGTGCTCTATCGCCCGGTGGAAAGTTTGTTGTCGGCCATGACCGAAGCGCGCACAGGCCGCCTGGAGGCCGTCGCCCCCGTGCACGCACACGATGAATTTGGACAGTTGGCCGTCTCGTTCAATCATTTGCTGGCCCAGTTGCGCGCGATGACGGCGGAGCGCGAGGCCTATCAGAAACAGTTGGAAGAGCGCGTGCACGACGCCACCACCGAGTTGGCCGAACGCAACACGCAGCTCGAAGAAGCCAACGCCGCGTTGTTTGAAATCCAGCGCGAACTGACCAAATTCGAGCGTCTGGCCGCGGCCGGACAGATGGCCGCGCAATTCGCCCACGAAGTCGGCACGCCGCTCAATCTGATTTCGGGCCACGTGCAATTGCTGGCCGCGCGCAAGGGCGACGCCAAAACGGCGGAGCGGTTGGAACTGATCGGTTCGCAAATCGCGCGCATCGAGCGCATTGTGCGCAATATGCTCGACGCCACGCGCCGCCCACAGCCACAGTTCGAAGCGCTTGATCTCAATGCCTTGCTGACTCGCATTTTTGAAATCACCGCGCCGACCCTGGCCGCGCATCAGGTTGAATTGCAGACCGAACTCGCTGAAACGTTGCCGTTCGTGCAGGCTGACAACGAACAGTTGCAGCAGGTTTTCATCAATCTGATCAACAATGCGCTCGATGCGATGCCGCAAGGCGGAGAGCTGTGCTTTCGCACCGCCGTGGTTGATGACTTTGCGCTGGTCAGTTGCCGTGATTCGGGCGAGGGCATTCGCGCCGAGATCAAAGCGCGCGTCTTCGATCCGCTCTTCACGACCAAATTGCGCGGGCTTGGCACCGGCTTGGGTTTGGCCGTCGCGCAACAAATCGTGCGCGAACACGGCGGCGAAATCACCGTGGAAAGCGAACTGGGACAAGGCGCGGAATTTCAGTTGCGCCTGCCGTTGGCGGGCATCGAGAATTTAGCTACGCACGAAGCCCAAGAGCATGGAGTTCAGCCTTTAGGCTGTCTGGGCGCGCTGCCGCGCGCTGAACAAGCTAACGCTTGAACTCCATGCTCTTGGGCCGTGTGGCGTGAATTGGCGCAAAGCGGCCTATGACAGATAACAAAACAATTCTAGTGATTGACGACGATCCCGACACGTGCAACTTCCTGCGCGAGATTTTCGAAGAGGAAGGCTGGCAGGTGCGGACGGCCTCCAATGCCAATGCCGCGCTGGCGGCGGTGCAGGCAGAACCGTTTGCGCTCATCGTCAGCGACATCAATCTGAACGAAGAACTCAACGGGCTGGCGTTGCTCAAGCATTTCCGCCAACTCGCGCCCGAGACGCAGGTGATTCTCGTCAGCGGTTTCGGCACGCTCGAAACCGCCATCGAAGCCGTGCGCGAGGGGCGCCTTCGATTTCATCAGCAAGCCGTTCAACGTGCAGGAAATCGTGGCGATGGCGCGGCGCGCGCTCTCGCTGACCCGCGCCGAACAACGCGCCGAAACCGCAGCCTTGCAGGAACTGTCGGTGCGTTACGCCACCTCGGGGCTGGTCGGCCACAGCCGCCAGATGATTGAGTTGTATATGGAAATCGCGCGCGTGGCGGCCTATCGCTCGACCGTGCTCATCATCGGCGAATCGGGCACGGGTAAGGAACTGGTCGCGCGCGCCATCCACGCGCACAGCCCGCGTGTGACGCAGCCGTTCGTCGCCGTCAATTGCGGCGCGCTCACCGAAACGCTGCTCGAAGCCGAACTCTTCGGCCACACCAAAGGCAGCTTCACGGGCGCAATCGCCGACAAGAAAGGGTTGTTTGAAGAAGCCGAGGGCGGCACCTTGTTTCTGGATGAAATCGGCGAGACCTCGCCCGCCTTGCAGGTCAAGCTGTTGCGCGCCTTGCAGGAAAGCGAAATCCGCCGCGTCGGTTCGAGCAAACCCGTCACGGTGGACGTGCGCGTCGTGGCCGCCACCAATCGCAAGCTGGAAGATGAAGTCAAAGCGGGCCGCTTTCGCGAAGATTTGTATTACCGGCTCAGCGTTATCACATTGCGTGTTCCCCCCTTGCGCGAACGGCGCGAAGACATTCCGCTGCTCGCGCATCACTTCCTGCAACGGGCCTGCCAGGAGACGGGCAAGCGCGTGACGCTGGCCGAAGGCGCACTCGAAACCTTGCGCCATTACGCCTGGGTCGGCAACGTGCGCGAGTTAGAGAACACCATCGAACACGCCGTGTTACACGCGCGTGGCGCGTTGATTACGCCGGATGATTTGCCCGCCCGTGTGCGTGGCCAGGACGTGCAAGCGCAACCACAGCCGGTGACCGAGGCGCAATTCTTTGCCGACCTGCCTGCGCTGGAAGAATTGGAGCGGCGCTATTTGATTTACGTGCTCGACGCCGTTGCGGGCAATCGCACCCGGGCCGCCGAGGTCTTGCAGATTGACCGACGCACGCTTTATCGCATGGCGGAACGCTTCAAACTCAAACTGGACGAATAACCTGGGTACGCACCGCTTCCAGCGTGCGGGCTTGGCTACAGACGAATCAGTGCCGGAGGGTTTCCTTTCAGCATCCGTCCGCCAATTGCCAAGCCTGCACGCTGGAAGCGGTGCGTACCCAGGGATAAAGACTATGATTCTGCGCGAACGAATTCTCGAACAATTGACCGCCAAGAAAACCAGCCTGCTGGCCTTTGAAGACGAGTTTCAGCAGGAGGCCGAAACCTATGCCGCCGCGCTGGAACAGTTCTGCCAATTGTCGCTGGCGGAATTGGAAAGCCGGCTGAGCGCGCACGAATGCCCCGGCGCTTTGCCGACGCCCGAGTTTGGCAGCGTGCCGCAGATGTGCCTGGACTTCGCGCCGCAATTCAACCATCACGCCGACGCGCGCGCCTGGGCCAGCGCAATGTTGCTGGGCCACACCACGGTCGCCGCCGATGGCAGCCAGATTTTGCCGAATGATGAAATGAGCATCCCGGTCGCGGCGGTGCAGGTGGCCTGGTTCAGCAATGCGCACACGCGCGCGGGGCGTTATGTCAAAGACTTGGTGTTTGAATTGTTGCCGCCCGAAGACTTGTTGATCGAATTGCGCGGTGAGCGCCAGTTTTCCGAACAGGCGGTCAGCGTGCGGCGCTTTCGGTTGGAGGTCAAAACACTTTGCGAGCAGATGTGCGCGCTGGCTGCCGATGAAACGCAGCGGGCGCAATTGCCGCTGGTGCTCTTTGACAGTTCCCTCGTGATTTCGTTTGCCGAACAGTTGCACGAAGAGTTGGGGCAGCAATACATCAGCGCGGTACTCGAACTGTTGCGCTGTTCGGAACAGACGCGCGTGCCCGTGGTGGGTTATGTGGATTCCAGCCGCGCGCACGATCTGACGAAACTGCTTTCCATCTGCTTCAACCTGCGCGAAGCCGAGCGCGTGCACGATGCGCAGTTGTTGAGCGCGCGTATGAACTGGGGCGCTCGCTCGCCGTTTTTCATTTGCGCGCGGGGCAGTTCGCGCAGCAATCAGCCAAGCGTGTTGGAAGGGTTTGCCGAATATCGGCGCGGCATCGGGTTTGTTTATCTGAAGACCAACGCGCAGGCGCCACCCGCGCGCTTGGAAATTCCGCGCTGGGTCTATGAACAGGGGTTGCTGGATGAAGTCGTTGATCTGGTGCGCGCGGAGGTGATCGTCGGCAACGGCTATCCTTACGCGCTGGAAACCGCCGACGCGGCAGCCGTGTTGAGCGGCTCCGACCGCGAGGCGTTTTATCGCATCTTTCAACGCTTCGCCGAAGAACAGGGCATCAAGCTGCGCATTTCACCAAAGGCCGCCAGCAAGGCGCGCCGCAGGTGAACGCAGACAAACGCAGATTTAAGGGAGGTTTTTGATTGATGAAATCATTGCTGCTGAGCGCGCTGTGCGCGCTCTTTTCGTGCGCGGCGTCTGCGCAGACGCCTGACCAACTCTTTGCCGCGCCCAACGTGCGCCGCGCGCTGGATTACCTGAAAGCCACCGAGGCTGAAACGCTAAGCGACCAGATCAAGGCGTGCGAGATTCCCGCGCCGACGTTTCAGGAAGAGCAGCGCGCGGCCTGGTTCAAGCAGCGGTTTACTGAATTGGGTTTGAAGAACGTCCGGATTGATCGCATCGGCAACGTGATCGGCGAACGTCCGGGCGCGGGCGGCGGGCCTGTGTTGGTGCTGGCCGCGCATCTCGACACGGTTTTCCCGGCGGGCACCGACGTGCGCGTCAAACGCGACGGCACGATGCTGAGCGCGCCCGGCATCGGCGACGATTCGCGCGGCTTGGGCGTGATCGTTGGCGTGGCGCGCGCGCTGAACGAAGCGAAAATCGAAACGGCGGGCACGATCCTATTCGTTGCCAACGTCGGCGAAGAGGGCCTGGGCGATCTGCGCGGCGTGCGGCATTTGTTCAACGAAGAACTCAAAGGGCGCGCGACACATTTTATTTCGGTGGATGGCACGGGACTGGGCATCACGAATACAGCGGTCGGCGTGGTGCGTTACCGCGTGACGTTGCACGGGCCGGGCGGACACAGCTACGGCGCATTCGGGTTGCCGAGTCCGATTCACGCGCTGGGCCGGGCGATTGAAAAGATCGCGCGTTTCCAGGTACCGCAAGCGCCGAAGACGACCTTCAACGTCGGCAAAATCGAAGGCGGCACCTCGGTCAATTCCATCGCGCACACGGCGTGGATGGAAGTGGACATGCGTTCGGAAAGCGCCGCTGAATTGAACAAGCTCGAAGCCGAATTCAAACGCGCCGTGCAAGCCGCGCTGGATGAAGAGAACGAGCGCGGCACGGGCGACAAGAAACTGATGGCGGAATTGAAGATCGTCAGCCAGCGTCCGGCGGGCGTGACGCCGGCGGATGCGCCGATTGTGCAAATCGCGCGCGCGGCGGATCGCGCGTTGGGCCTCACGACCAAGTTGAGTTCGGGCAGCACTGATTCAAACATCCCGATCAGTTTGGGCATTCCCGCAATCACGATTGACGGCGGTGGGCAGGGCTTCGGCGCACATGCGCTGGATGAACGCTTTGACACGACGAACAGTCACCTGGGCACACAGCGCGCGTTGTTAATTGCGTTGGGTATCGTGGGAGTGAGGTGAGCCGATGCGGGCATTATTGCAACGCGTGACGCGCGGGCGCGTGACGGTGGGCGAGCGAGTCACTGGCGAAATTGGCAATGGCTTGGTGATCCTGTTAGGTGTTGGCGCTGACGATACTGAGGCCGAAATCGAATTGCTGGCGCAAAAGATCGCCAACCTGCGCATCTTTGCGGACGTCGACGGCAAGTTCAATTTGTCGGCGCTGGACGTGCGGGCCGAATTGCTGGTCGTCTCGCAATTCACGCTGTATGCCGATGTGCGCAAGGGGCGGCGGCCCAGTTTTACTGACGCGGCGCGCCCTGAGTTCGCCGCGCCCTTGTGCGACAAGTTCGTGGCGCGGTTGCGCGAGTTGGGTTTCAAAGTCGAGACCGGCGAATTCCAGGCGCTGATGGAAGTCGAGATTCACAACACGGGGCCGGTGACGATTTGGATTGATACGGCGGATTTGCCGCGCGCGAAATGACGTTTGGTTTTCAGTCTATTCGGGGCGAGATTTTGAAACGAGAGGTTTCTTCCCACGAAGGCACACGAAGTCCTGTGACGATCTTCGTGCTTCTTCGTGTGCCTTCGTGGGAGATTTTTTGAGGAGCAAATGCAGCAACGAGCAGTGATCTGGGATTTGGATGGGACGTTGATTGATTCGGTCGCCTATCACTGGCAAGCCTGGCGCGCCGTGATGGAAGCCGAAAACTTTGTCTACACGCACGCCGATTTCGTCGCGGATTTCGGCAAGCGCAATGACGAGATTTTGCGCTTGCGGGTAGCGTCCGACATGCCAGACGCTGAGATTGCGCGCATCGCATTGGCGAAAGAAGAGCAGTATCGGCATTTCGTGCGCACACAGGGTTTGGCATTGTTGCCGGGCGGCGCGGACTGGTTGCAACGCTTGCGCGACGACGGCTGGTTACAGGCGTTGGGCACTTCGGCCCCGCGCGGCAACGTCGAAGCCGTGTTTGACGCAATTGAGATGGAATCCTATTTCGCGGCGGTGCTGTCTTCGGAACAGGTCAAACACGGCAAGCCCGCGCCGGATGTTTTCTTGGCAGCAGCCGCACAAATGAAGGTCGCACAGGAACATTGTTTTGTGGTCGAAGACGCACCCGCCGGGATCGAAGCGGCGCGCCGGGCTGGTATGAAAGCGGTCGGCGTGCGCACGACGCATCCTGATTTGGAAGCCGATTGGGTCTTTACATCATTGGCTGAAATGCCGCGCGACTTCTTTGCGCGGCTGGCCGGCTAGAGCGGTTTGCAATTGCGTTTACGGGAGCAGCTTGTGTCGGGACAGTACCGCGCGCGTGAGCAAGCGGTGCGTCAAGCTTACGCCATTGGCCGAATCGCACAGGCTCCGCTTGCTCACGCGCGCGGTACCGTCTCGCGCCCGTAAACTGAAGCGAAAACCGATCTAAGTTATTGCGGCAAGTGTTCGAGCAGCCGTTCAATGTCGGCGTGGGTATTGTAAAAATGCGGTGAAATGCGCAACCGTCCCAACCGCGCGGTCGTGATGATTTGTTGCGCTTCGAGTTGCTGGTAAAGCTGTTCGGCAGTGTGATGGTCGTGTTGACAGGCAATAATGGCTGACGCCTCGTCGGGGCGGCGCGAACTGACGAGCTGATAGCCGCGCTCGCGCAAGCCTGTGCAAAGATAATCGCCGAGTTCGAGCAAGTGAGTTTCGATGCGTTCAAGCCCCACTTGCAAAAACAGTTCAACCGCCGCGCCCAAGCCGCGCACGCCTGCCGTGTTGAGCGCGCCGGGTTCAAAACGTTGTGCGTTGGCCGCCCAGGGCTGGTTGAAATTGTCCATGTCAAAAGGCCGTTCGACCGAGAGCCAGCCGACCAAGGTAGGTTTAACGCGCTCCAGCGCACGACGCGAAACATAAAACAACGCGACGCCTTCCGGCCCCAGCAAAAACTTGTGTGCATCGGCAGCGAGCGCGTCAATACAGGCCGCTTGCACATCCAGCCGCAACGCGCCCAGCCCTTGAATCGCATCCACGACAAACAAAATATCGCGCGCGCGGCAATGGCGGCCAATCGTCACGAGGTCGTTGCGAAAGCCGCTGGCGAATTCGACAAAGCTGAGCGTGACGGCGCGGGTGCGTTCGTCAATCAGGCTGAGGATTTCTTCCGTCTCCAACCGCCCGTCTCGTTCCTGGGCGAAACGGATTTCAACACCGTGTTTACGCGCCACTCGTTGCCAGGGAATGACATTGGCGGGGAATTCGCACGCCGCCGTGACGAGGTTGTCGCCCGCGCGCCAGCCAATGCCGTTGGCGATCATGGCCAAGCCAGCGGAGGTGTTGGGCGCAAAGGCGATTTCATCCGGCTGGGCGTTGATGAATTGCGCGCACAATTCACGCGTGCGTTTGACTGCGGCAAACCAGTCCAAATAGTTGATGGCGCCGTGATCCCGCTGGTCGCGCAGATGGCGCTCCATCGCTGTGTAAACGGGCACGGGCAGCACGCCGACAGCGGCGTGGTTGAGATAGGTGCAGTGTTGCGTGACAGGGAAGAGTTGGCGGATTTCGTCATTCATAACAGCAGTGGTCAGCGGTCAGTGGTCAGTGGTCGGATACGGTTACCGTTCACTGATCACTGACCGCTAATTCAAAGCAAGTGCGAACCATCCCAACCGCGAGCTTGCGATGGTTGTAAATGGTGGCGTGGGCGTAGGGTGCGAGCTGCGCGAGTTGCTCAGCGTTGAGCACGCCGAGTTGCCGCAGCGTTTCGATGACGACGGGATCGCGGGCGCGCCTGATGTCGCCGTCTTCGACTTTGATTGCGATGCCCAGTCCGCGCGGGTAGCGTTCGCAAGGGAGCAAGCCGAGCAATTGCACGCCTTCCGCCCCGACTTTGGAAATGAGCTGGCCGTGCGCCACCCGCATCAAATCGGTGTCGAGGCGATTGCGCGTGCCGCCGATCATGACCGGGTGCAGGATGAACGCCTGAACGATGCGCTGGGCGGCTTGAGTTAAGGATTGGTCGGTGGCGAGGTCGTTGTGCTCGATGCCCACGAGTTGGGCGTAACTGCGCGCCAGCGCCGCCATTGTGGTGATAAAGACCGGGGCGCTGCAACCATCTACGGCCACGCCAATTTCAGCTTCGGGCACAGCGGCAAAACGGGCCAGCGTCGCGCGAATCAAGCGTTGAATCGGATGTGCGGGATCAAGGTAATTTTCGATGGGATGATGCAGATGTTTTGCCAGCGCCAGCATGCCGGCGTGTTTGCCGGAACAATTGTTGTGCAGCACGCGCGGCGCTTGCCCAGCCGCCCGCAACTGTTTGGTGGTCACCTCGTCAAAAGGCATGTGTGCGCCGCATTGCAACGCCGCCTCGGTCAGGCCGATTTTGTCGAAGATGGATTGGACGGTGGCTAAGTGCTGTGGCTCGCCGCTGTGTGAGCCATTGATGACGGCCAATTCCCGGGGCGTGAATTGGAAGTGATCCGCCGCGCCTGTGGTCACAATAGGCAGGGCCTGAAAGGGTTTGGCAGCAGAGCGAAAATGTGTGCGGGTTTCAATGTCGCCGAGTTGCGCGAGCGTGTTACCAGCCGGGTCAACAACGGCTATGAATCCACGATGCCGCGCTTCGACTTCGTCACCGCGAGTGACTTCGACGAGTGGTATGGATGTTCCAGGTTCAAGCATGCGGGCATCATAGGAGAGGTTGGCGATGCCGCACAAATTACAGTCACAAAAAAGAATCGCCGCCTGCTTTAGCAGCAAGCGGCGAACAAGGAAAGAGACGAAAGGAGACGAAAACCAAGTAACTCGAAGAAAAACCTATTTCTGCGCAACCGGTTTATTTTGACCAGGGTAACGCAAAACCACCAATTTTACATTGCGGCGGCCAAAGCGGCGCGCTTCTTTGACGCTTGGCACCCAGACATCCACGCGATTGCCTTTGATTGCGCCGCCAATGTCATGCACGGTGTAAACGCCCGTATATTTCCCCGCGCTCATCTGTACGACCGTTCCCAGCGGCAGCACGCGCGGGTCAGCCGCGACGACACCTTTTTCGGTCTTAGCTCCGCTGCGTGTGCGGCCCTGAATCGCATAGGCCGAAGCGTGAAATGTTTTGGGTGCGTGCTTGCTGTCTTTCTCGGGTTCAGCAAAGTTGACCTCGTGCAGCTTTTGCACGGGCGGTTGTGCCACTAGATTTGATTTGGCCACAGCAGCCTGAACTTTCGGTTGCTTCGGTGTCATGTATTGTGGCGTTACCGTGAAAGACTCAAGCAATACTTCCGGCGAACAAAGCATTTCGTTGTTGAGCGCAGTGAAATCAAAATTCTCAACCAGCGTAGCAGCGGTTGTTTTATCAATTGCCGTTTGGGCCGCAACCGTCTGATTTACGGCTTGCGCGGGTTGATTGGTTTCAACCGTTTGGGCCGCGTCGCTCGCAGGTTTCGCTTGCGCGCAGGCGGCAAATTGAATAATTGCTGTCAAACAGATTGCCGCAACAATCTGTGGGAAGAGATGCTTAAAGCTAACCATAAATTTCTTATACCCTTGTGTGCCTTTTTGATTGCGCAGGCTCCAAACCGCAATCTACTTCCGTTATCTGCATTGTTGTGGATCTGACACCATCAAGCTCGACAGGCTCTCCGGTAAATGCCGAAAATAAGCAGCCCGGTCGAGTAAGGGATTTTATGCTTGAGTCGTCTTCAGTTGGGGTTGAATCCCCGGCGGCCGCAATTTGAATCAGCAGCCACTGTGAAAGAATTTCACAGTTGAAGTTGGAGCTTCTCTTAAGACGCCTCGGATACTAGCACGCGCCCCAGCTTCCCGCAGCACACGATTTCGAGTAGCGAAGTAACCCGAATTTACGGGCAAATTTAGCGACCAATTTTTTTTTCGTAACGAGGCAACCTGGCAAAGCCGCCGACGGGTTTTGGATTAGAAAGCAAGAAGTGGATTGAAAAGAGACGTGGAGATTAGCGCTAACTGACTCGTTTCAATTCGGCTGTTAGGATGAGAAATCGGGACAATTTTATCGGCTAAGCAGCCGGCAGATTGACGAGTGAGGTGAGTAATTCGGCCCGGGTCAAGGTGGCGGTACCTACTTTTCCTACGACTATGCCCGCCGCGTGGTTGGCAAGGACGGCGGCTTCGAGCAGGGTGGCGCCAGCCGCCAGCGCTAACGTCAAGGTGGCGATGACGGTGTCACCTGCGCCGGTGACGTCATAAACCTCGCGAGCGACGGTGGGAATGTGGAAAAGCGACTCGTCTTCGGCCAATAAACTCATGCCGTGTTCGCCGCGCGTAATCAGCACATTTTTGCAACCTAACTGGTGGCGGATACTGGCGGCGGCAGTGCGCGCTGAAGCCTCGTCGGTGATTTCCAGATTGGCGGCGCGTTCGGCTTCGTGTTGGTTGGGCGTGATGACGTCCACGCCGCGATAGTGCTGGAAGTTTTTGAGCTTGGGATCGAGGCAAACCGGTTTCTGCAACGTTTGGCTGCGCTCGATCACCTGCTGCAACAGAAGCGGCGTCAACAGCCCTTTATCGTAATCCGAGATGATCACGGCGTTGGTCTTTGCCACAGCTCGTTCAAACACCGTTGCGATCTGCGCTTCGTTCTTTGGGTGAATGGGAGTGCGGTCTTCGCGATCGGTCCGAAGCATTTGCTGGCTGTGGGCGACGATGCGCGTTTTCAGTGTAGTGGGGCGTGCCGCGTCAACGACCAAGCCGGAGGTGTCTGCGTGGCTTGCCTCGAATGCCTCGCGCAAGCGCGCGCCTGCGGTATCATCACCGATCAGGCCGATGGGGATGGCTTGCGCGCCCAGCGCCAGCAGATTCGAGACGACATTGCCCGCACCGCCCAAATGCCACGATTCGCGTTTGACTTCGACGACGGGTACGGGCGCTTCGGGCGAGATGCGGCGCACTTCGCCCCAGATGAATTCGTCCAGCATTAGGTCGCCGAGTACGACGATGGTTTGACGATTGAAGTGTTGCAGGATTTGTTGGGCGCGGGCTTGGTTCATGACTTTATTCGCATAACTCAAAACGCGGATCGCTGGTGACGTTGGCAATGGCGTGCAGCACTTGTTGGGTGCTGATCGAACGGATGCATTCGGGTTCGGCAAATGCTTCGCAAGTGTACATCGCGCAGGGATTGCAGGCGAAGTGGTTCTGCACCAACTCCGCCGGCGCGCGCCAGGGCCGCCAGCGTTGCGCCGAAGCGGGGCCAAAGAGCACTACTTGCGGCGTTTTGACGGCGGCGGCGATATGCGCGGGGCCGCTGTCATTGCCGACAAAAAGCTTGGCATCGGCAATCAGCGCGACCAGTTCGCCGATGTTCAAACTGCTCAACGCCGCCAGCGGTTGCGCTGTGGCAGCTTGCACGGCGGCGAGTTGCTGGCGCTGTTCAGCGGTTGGCGCGCCCGTCATCACGATTTGAAAGCCGCGCGCGCTCAAGCGTTCAGCCACAACGGCGAAGCGTTCGGGCAGCCAGCGTTTGGTGTAAAACTCGTTGGTCGGCGCGAGCACGGCGTAGGGTCTTGCCGCATCAACGCTCGCCGCGCGCAGTTGCGTGTGCGTGCGACTGCGCGCGGCTTCATCCACGAAAAGCTGCGTCGGTTCCGGCTCGTCCAACGGCAGCCCCAGCCATTTGAACCAGCCGAATTGGTATTCAACTGTGTGCAGATCGGCGCGGCCCAGAATCTCTTCGGCAGGCGGCAGCCGCAGGTTGTAAGCGTAACCGTTGCGAAAATGTTGCGCGCCCAGGCGGTGTTTGGCGCCGCTCAGCAGCGTTAATTGCGCGCTGGTTGGGCCGCCGTGCAGGTTGATGACGGCGTGGAATTTGTGGCGGCGGATCGTCTGGATGATCTGCAACCGCGCGGCCAACGAACTGCGCTGGTGTTGCACCGCGCGCGGCAGCGGGAGCGCGGTGATGTCCGGGTCGGTGGTGTACAGGCCGGTGTAAAGCGCCTCGACCAGCGTGGTGATTTGCAAATCGGGCCGGTAGCGTTTGAGCGCGCGCAAACTCGCCGTATCCAGCACGGCTTCGCCCAGATTGCGCAGGCGTATGAAAAGCACGCGCGCATTAGCCGGAAGCTGTTGAAAGAAGGAAGGCGGCATGTGGCGTTAGCGAGGCGCGGGCGCTTCGGCTTCGATTTGCGCTTCGTCAATCAGCATGATCGGGATGTCGTCGCGGATCGGATAGACGCGGCGGCATTCGACGCATTTCAAGCCGCTGCCATCGGGCTTCAATTCGACGCGCGCTTTGCAGGCCGGGCAGCGGACGATTTCTAAAAAGTCAGGACTCAAACTCATTCTGCTTCCTTGTCGGTGTGATGGGATTTGCTTCCGCAGCGCGGGCATTCTAAATCAGAACATGTAACATTGGAATCGCCGTGATTGCATCGTATTCTCAATTCTCAATTTTGCATTCTCAATTCCTTGCAATGGGGTATTTGGCTAAAGGCAGACCGCTGCAAAGGAATTGAGAATGCAAAATTGAGAATTGAGAATTGAGAATGCCGGTTGCTGACTTGATCCAATCATTTCAGTCAAGCCACAAACCCGGACGAATCTCAGCAAACAAGCGCCGACCATTGGCCCAGCCAATCAGCGCGCCGAATTTTGCCGAATTGAATCTTGAACTTGCCAGAGGCCGCCCGTATGATGCCCAGGCTTTTGCGCATCCCGCACCCACAACCACTGAAGAAGGAGTTCGCAACAAAATGTCTACCGAAACCGCCAAGAAGGTTTGGCACAATGGCAAATTCATTGATTGGAACGACGCCCACATTCACGTGATGTCGCACGTGATTCACTACGGCTCGGCGCTGTTTGAAGGCATTCGCTGTTACGCGACGCCGCAGGGGCCGGCTGTCTTCCGCCTGCGCGAACACATGAAACGACTGCACGATAGCTGCCACGTTTACCGCATGCCGCTCGAATACACGGTCGAGCAACTCAGCGCAGCCTGTTTAGAAACCATTCGCATCAACGAATTCAAAGAGTGCTATCTGCGGCCCGTCGTCTTTCGCGGCTACGGCGCCTTTGGCGTGAATCCGCTCAACAATCCGGTCGAGACCTACATCGCCAGTTGGATGTGGGGCAAGTATTTGGGCGCCGAAGCCATCGAAGAGGGCGTGGATGTTTGCGTCTCGAGTTGGGCGCGCATGCACAGCAACACGCTGCCGCCGACCGCCAAGGCCGCCGCCAATTACATGAACTCGCAACTCATCAAGATGGAAGCCATCACCAACGGCTACGTCGAAGGCATCGCGCTCGACACGCAAGGTTACGTCAGCGAAGGCAGCGGCGAGAACATCTTCGTCGTGCGCGACGGCAAGCTGTATACGCCGCCCTTGTCGAGCGCGGGCCTGACCGGTATCACGCGCGATTCGGTGATGCAAATCGCACGCTTGCACGGTTACGAAGTCATCGAGGCACTGATTCCGCGCGCGACGCTTTACACCGCTGACGAAGTCTTCTTCACCGGCACCGCCGCCGAAATTACGCCCATCCGCACGATTGACCGCATCAAGATCGGCGATGGCAAACGCGGCCCCGTCGCCGCCGCTTTGCAAAAAGAATTCTTTGCCATCACGTCAGGCGAAAAGGAAGCGCCGGGCGATTGGCTGACCTTCGCTAAGCAATAAAGTGGCAGTAGTCTGACCGTGAGTCCGTGAGGGAGGACGCCGGCCTCATCCGCCAACCCTCCTCACGGTCGGGCTACTGCCACGGCCTTTATCAATGGCAAAGACGCACACCACCCAAACAATCACTGTCAAACAACTGGCCCGGCAAGCGCTGCAAAGTTTGCAGGCCGGCGCGGACGGACGTGTCGCCGCACAGTCCCGCGTCTATTTCAAAAGCCACGAAGAGGTGCATTTCTTCGGTGTTTCAGTGCCGGCCCTGCGCCAACTCGAACGCGCGTTGTATCAGCAGGTCAAAGGCAGTTGGACCGTCACCGAGGCCACTGCCTGTTGCGAGTTGCTGCTGAAAGACAAACGCCACGAAGCGCGGATGTTCGGCATACTGTTGCTGGCGCGCTTTCACAAAACGTATGAGCGCGCGTTGTTGGGCAAGTGTGAAAACTGGCTGACCCGTAATTACTGCGACAACTGGGCGCTGGTGGATACGCTGGCCCCCTCCGTGCTCGCGCCGTTGTTACGCCGCTTTCCCGATTTATTGCCGCAGGTCGCAGTCTGGACGCAGGCTGAGAATTTGTGGGTACGGCGCGCTTCGGTCGTGGCCTTGATTCCGCTGGCGCGCAAGAGCGAACACCTCGACGCCGCCTATGCCAATGCCGAACGCCTGTTTGGCTACCCCGAAGACCTCATTCACAAAGCCATCGGCTGGCTGTTGCGCGAAGCGGGCAGGGCCGATCTGCCGCGCTTGCGGGCCTTTCTGTTGCAACACGGCCCGCGCCTGCCGCGCACGGCGTTGCGTTACGCCATCGAACGCTTCCCTGAAGCTGAGCGCAAACAATTGCTGGCGCAAACACGTTGAAGCTGCTGCAGTACCGGCAGCAGTAACGACCGGGTGAGCGTCAATGCGCGTGTCATGAAAGAAATCAGTCGCTTGGATGTTCGACAAGCTGCCAGCTTGTCGAAGTCTCGGCTGGCAGCCAGTCGGTTGAACGGCCGCGCCTCGACAAGCTGGCAGCTTGTCGAACATCCCCGTCGCCACTGCTGCCGGTACCGTCCCGCCCTGACATTAGCCAACGTTGACAACCCCATTACGCAAACTTATATTGCGCCGGTCTTACCAAGCCACCAAAAAAGGAGCCGTATGGCGAAACAGAACGAGAATCATCTCAACACGAAGATGGTTCCGATAGATCGTGCTGGGATCACGGAACTGGTTGTCCAACGCATCAAGGAGTTGCTCGAGCAAGGCGATTTGAAAGCCGGCAGCCGGTTGCCGCCCGAACGCGAACTGGCCGACATGCTCAGCATCAGCCGCCCTAGCTTGCGCACCGCGCTCAAGGCGCTCTCGGTGATGGGCATCATCCGCGCCAAACCGGGCGCGGGCACTTACATCGCCGAATCGTTGCCCGAAGTTTTCACCGAGCCGATGCGTTTCATGACGCTCATCAACAACACGAGCGATGAAGAATTGTTCGAAGCGCGCTTGATTATCGAAGCCGGACTGGGGGAACTGGCCGCCGAACGCGCGACCTCTTCGGATCTGCGGGCGCTCTCCGTCGAAATCGAAGCGATGCGCGAAACGCTGGACGACCCCGAACAGTTCCTGCGCCACGACGTGCGCTTTCATCAGGCGATTGCGCGCGCCGCCGGCAACCGGGTGATGAGCGGCGTGATGGATACGATTGCCCATCTGCTTTATCAAATGCGGCGCGAATTCATCTCGCAGGCCAGCGACTTTCACGAAGCGATTGCCTGGCACGAGAAGATTTATGAGGCGCTGAAAAAACGCGATCCCAAACGTGCCAAAGAGGTCATGACCGGCCATCTCAGGGCGGCGCTGGCCGGTTGGAAGCGCGACCATCAAGCAGAGCGTCCCAAACAGAATGGCGCGCGTTGAGTGGTGCTGAGAGGGGGCGCGGCACGATTTCTTTGTGCGCCAGACGGCTTTACTGCTGACAGAGGCCGTGCGTGTGCATATAATGCCAGTGAAGTGGTATGACCATTTTCAACCTCTAAATTTTATCCTTCACCAAAATCGTTCGCGCGAGCAGTGAAGGGCGACGCGCAAGGTCAAGCTGGGATGGCTTGGCGGTGGTGTTGGCCAGGAGCTTGCGGCCATGAGCTAATAGCCATGAGCCGGCAGTTGGCATTCTGGCGCCACGGCCTTTTTATCAACGAAGTCATCAGGAGGAAGTAATGATGTTCACCCTTAAACGAATGTTGCTCATGCTGGCGCTGGTTGTGCTGACCGGCGCGGCGCTCAAGGCCCAGGATTTTCGCGGCGCGATTTCAGGGCGCGTCACCGAAGCATCAGGCGCAGCGGTCAACAATGCCGTCGTGACCGTCACCAACACGGCCACCAATGCCGCCACCAACACGACCACCAACGACAGCGGCGAATACAGTGTGCTTTACCTGACGCCGGGCCAATACAAGGTCAGCGTCGAAGCTAAAGGGTTCAAGAAATCCTTGCGGCAAAACGTAGAGGTGCGCATCGGCGACAAGCTGGCGCTGGATGTGCAACTCGAAGTCGGCGCGGTGCAGGAAACCGTCAACATCACGTCTGACGCGCCCTTGCTTGAAACCAATTCGGCTTCGGCGGGGCAGGTGATTGACCAGCGGCGCATCGCCGATTTGCCTTTGTCGGATGGCAATCCGTTTGTGCTCTCGCGGCTGGCGCCGGGCATCGCTTACACGGGCGATTTGAAATTCTCGCGCCCCTTCGACAACGCGGGCACGGCGGGCATCGTGGCCGATGGCGCGCCGGGCCGTAACGAATTCACGCTGGACGGCGTGCCGAATATGGCGAGCGGTGGCGGCATTGGCCGCGTGGCGTTTGTGCCGCCCGCTGATGCGGTGCAAGAGTTCAAGGTCGAAACCGCAAACTACGACGGGCAGCAGGCGCACACGGCGGGCGCGACGGTCAACGTGACGCTCAAGAGCGGCACCAATCAGTTGCACGGCTCGGTTTATGAGTTCGTGCGCAATGACGTGCTCTCGGCCAACGATTACTTTATCAACCGCACCAACCTGACGGCCAATCCTTCGCGCGATGCGAACAAGGACGGTAAGGCCGACCGCGACTCGTTGCGTTACAACCGCTACGGTTTGACCGTCGGTGGCCCCATCTGGACACCGAAGAAAGTCTTCGGGCCGGCGGCTTATGATGGCCGCAATCGCAGCTTTTTCTTCTTCGCGCTGGAGAAGCTGAAGGACGTTTTCCCGGAGCCGGGTTTGTTCACCGTGCCGACGGAGGCCGAACGCAACGGGAATTTTTCCGCGCTGCTGCCGAGCATTGTCATCTACGACCCGGCAACGGCGCGTGCTGAAGGCGCACGCGTGCGCCGCGATCCCTTCCCCGGCAACATTATTCCGGCCAACCGCCTCAGCGAGATTGCCAAAAACTACTTGAAATATTACCCGCTGCCGAATCAGCCGGGCGATTCGCAAGGCCGCAACAATTACATCAGCGGCCAACCGCGCACCGACACCTTTCATTCCGAGTCTTACCGCTTCGATCAGGTGCTGAGCGACCGGCAGCGTCTCTTTGCCCGTTACACGCACAACAGCCGCCGCGAGGCGCGCAGCAATTGGACGGAAGTGGTCAACGGCATTCGCCCGACGGGCAATTACCTATTCCGCATCAACAACGGTGGCGCGGTTGATCATCTCTATAACTTCGGCCCGACCGTCGTACTCAACACGCGCGTTGGTTTCACGCGCTTCAATGAACCGAACATCCGCCAGCATCAAGGCGCGATTGATCCGGCCAGCTTGGGCTTTCCGGCGGCGACAGCGGCCTTGTTCGGGCCGGAAAAGTATTTGCCGCAATTCGACATCGGCAACTTTTCGACGCTCGGTTCGGACTATGGTGGCGGCTCGACCTTTAACATTTACTCGGTGCAACCGACGTTGACCAAGATCGCGGGGCGGCATTCGTTCAAGGCGGGCTATGATTTCCGCAGCTACCGCGAAAATGCGTATGGCGCGGGGCATTCAGCCGGCAACTATCAATTCTCCAACGCCTATACCAGGGGGCCGCTCGATAATTCGGCGGGTGGCGCCATTGGGCAGGAATTGGCCTCGTTCCTGTTGGGGCGGACGACGGGCGGATCAATCGCTCGCAACACTTCGCGTTCAAACCAGACGCTCTTTAACGGCATGTTCTTCCACGACGACTGGAAGGTGTCGAACAAGCTGACGCTCAACCTGGGCTTGCGCTATGAGTACGAAGGCGCGGCGACAGAGCGGTACAACCGCAACATCTTCACCTTCGACACGACCGTTGCCAGCCCCATCGAAGCGGCAGCCAAAGCAGCTTATGCGGCCAGCCCGATCCCCGAAGTCCCGGCGGCCAGCTTCCAGGTCAAAGGCGGCGTCATTTTCGCCGATGACAAGCACCGCAGTTTCTGGGACGCGGACAAGAACAACGTGCAGCCGCGCGCCGGGTTTGCTTATAAGTGGAACGACAAGACCGTGCTGCGGGGCGGTTGGGGGCTTTACACGGTGCCTTTCGTCAGTTCGCCGGTCATTAACCAGGCCGGCTTCTCGCTCTCGACGCCGATTGTGGGCAGCAATGACAATGGCTTGACCTTCGTCTCCAGCCTCGCCACGCCGTTTCCGAGCGGCGTGCTGGTGCCAGCGGGCGCGAGTTTGGGGTTGTCGGTACTGCTCGGTCAGGGCGTGACTTTCTTGCCCAGAGAGTTGAACAACACGCAGGCGCAACGTTGGTCGTTCGGCCTCCAGCGTGAATTGCCCGCCAATTGGCTGGTCGAGTTGCAATACGTTGGCAACCATGGTTATGACGGCGTGGTCAGCACGAACATTCTTAACACCATACCCAGGAAGTATCTTTCGACCAGCGCTATCCGCGATCAAAGCCAGATTGACGCGAACAGCTTCCTCAACACGACGGTGACGAATCCGTTCCGCAATCTGATTCCAGGCACCGGCCTTAACAATGCGACGACTTCGCGCTCGCAACTGCTGCGCGCCTTCCCCGAATTCGGCACCCTCACGTCAACACGCAACGACGCGACCAGCGATTATCACAGCGCGCAGGCGCGCCTTGAGAAACGCTTTAGCCACGGCTACACCTTCCTGGCGAGCTTATACCTGGTCGAAGTTCCTCGAAGCCGGGTCGTTCCTCAATGAAGTGGACACCGAGTACGAGCGCCGCTTGTCCGACTCCGATATTCCACATCGCCTGATTATCAGCGGGATTTGGGAGCTTCCTTTCGGACATGGCCGCAAGTTCGGCGCGGGCTGGCATAAGGCGGTGAATGTCGTGCTCGGCGGCTGGCAGTTCCAGGGCATCGGACAGTTGCAGAGCGGACGCCCGATCACCATGGGCGATGTTTACTACAACGGCGACATCACCAAGCTCAAGACCAGCGTCAAGAGCAGCAACATTGACGGCACGGTCTTCGACATCAGCGGTTTTTACTTCACCGATGCGGCGGTGCAAACCAACGGCGTGGTGGATGCGGCCAAGCAGCGGGCTGACCCGCGCATCGCGCTGCAAAGCCATTACCGCAGTTTACCGTCGCGGTTCGCGCAATTCCGGGGCGACAACCTGAATCTGTGGGACTTGTCGGTGAGCAAGAATGTCGCGTTTACCGAGACGATCAAGCTGCAACTGCGCGGCGAATTTCTGAATGCGTTCAACACGCCGAATTTCGCCAACCCGAACCTGACGCCGAACAACTCCAATTTCGGCAAGATCACGGGCCAGAACAATCTGGCGCGAAACGTGCAAATCGGGTTGCGGCTGGTCTTTTAACCCGTCGCTTCTTATCACTTGGAGTCGGTTGCCCGGTGCCGTTGAGTGACGGCACCGGACAACCGAGCCATTCAGGTCAAGCAGATGAAACGATGCTGGAAAACCGGGTTGGCCTTGCTGCTGATCGGTTTGTGCGGCAAGGTTGCGGCACAGGAATTCAAACTCGAAACGATTAAATTTCGGGCTACCGAAGATGTCGTCTATGGGCATAAAGATGGCTTGGCGTTGACCTATGATGTGTTGATTCCTGAAACCAAAGCGAAGGGATTAGGCGTCCTCATACTTTCCAGCGGCAGTTGGAAATCGAAAAAGTCATTGCCGGCAGACGAAGCGAAGTTGCGTGGCCAGCATTGGATTCAAGGGCTGTTGAATGGCGGCTTCACGGTCTTTGTCGTGCGGCACGGCAGCAGCCCGCGCTACTTCGTGCCGGAAATGATCGGCGACGTGCAACGCGCGATTCGGTTTGTCAGGCTGCACGCCAAGGAATATGGCATTGATCCACAGCGCCTCGGCTTGACTGGCGGTTCATCGGGCGGGCATTTATCCTTGATGGCGGCGCTACAGGCGGACGATGGCAAGGCGGAGGCAAAGGATGAAGTCGAGCGCGTCAGCAGTCGTGTCCAGGCGTTGGTGACTTGGTTTCCCCCGACTGACATCGTAAATTTCGGCGCGGAGAACGCTTACAAGCTGATGCAGACGACGCGCCCGCAACTGTTCACCGATATTTTCGGCAAGATCACCGATCTGAAAGCCCAGTTGAAAGCGATCTCGCCGATCAATTTTGTCACGGCGACTGCACCGCCAGTGCTGTTGATTCACGGCGATGCGGACAAGACGGTGCCCGTGCAGCAAGCCCATATTTTCAAAGCGAAGTACGAAACGTTGAAACGCCCCATACAGGTAATCATTCAACCGGGCGGCGGCCACACTTACTGGCTTGGACTGGAAAAAAACTATCCGACAGTGTGGGAATGGTTCGACCGTTATCTGAAATAGTGGTCAGTGGTCGGTGGTTGCGCAATGCCATTGCCAACTGACCACTGACCACTGACCACTGACCACTTTTGCAAGGAGCTACTTATGAGCAACACATCACGTAGAGATTTTATCAAGACCGGCACGGCGGCGACCGCCCTGAGCGCGCTCAGTTACAGCCGCGTGCTAGGTGCGAACGACAAAGTACGGACGGCGATCATCGGCGCGGGCGACCGCATGATGGGTTCGCTCGTCCCCGCATTCTTCACCCACACCAGCGAACTGAATTTCGAGTTGGCCGCCGTGTGCGACATCTGGAAGTATCACCGCGAGACTAATAGCGACAAGATCAAAAACAACGCCAAGTACACCGCGAAAGACGCCAACCTCGCGTTGGCGCGCAACACCGATGAACTGTACGCCATGAAGAACATTGACGCGGTGATGATTGCGACGGCGGATTTTCAGCATGCCTATCACGCCACCGAAGCCGTGCGCGCGGGCAAGGATGTTTATTGCGAAAAGCCCTTCGCCAACATTATGGAAGACGCGAACCTGGCACTGAAGGTCATCGGCGGCTCGAAGCAGGTCTTTCAGGTCGGCACGCAACGGCGTTCGACTTCGAGTTACATGAAAGCCAAAGAGTATCTGGATTCGGGCAAGTTCGGCGACATCGTCTTTGCCGACATGACCTGGAACGTCAATCAACCGGGCCGCTGGCGGCGTCCGAACGTCGTGCCGTTGATGAAAGAGGCCGACACCGATTGGAAGCGCTTCCTCATCAACCGCGACCCGAAGATTGCCTTCGATGCGCGCAAGCATCTTGAATTCCGCCTATTCTGGCCCTTCTCATCGGGCATTCCCGATCAATGGATGGTGCACCAGATTGACACCGTGCACTGGTTCACCGGCATCCCGCATCCGCGCAGCGTCGTGGCGAACGGCGGCATTTACCTGTGGAAAGACGGGCGCGCGAATTGGGACACCATGACGGCGGTGTTTGATTATCACAATCCGAAAACCGACAAGGCGTTCCAAGTGCTGTACTCGTCGCGGCAAACCAACGCGCAGGGCGCGACCAATGACGAAGGCAACATCCGCGAGCTGTACATGTCGAATCAGGGCACGATCAATCTCGATACGAACAAAGTCTCGCGCGACGGCGGCTTGATCGAGAAACACGCGCGGGCGATGGGCATGAAAGCCAGCGACCTCGCGGAAGTCACGCTCACCGACGAAGGCGGCGTGACCACGGCGGCCAACACCGGCGTGGACAAGCAGACGCTGGCGCATATGCGCAACTGGATGGAATGCGTGAAGTCGCGCAATCAAAAGACGAATGCCGACATTCACGCGGCCTACAACCATTCGACGGCGCTGTGCATGACGATCAAGGCGATTCAAACCGGATCGCGTGTGACTTTCGACGATGTCAAACGCCAGGTCGTCGCCGCTTAGTGCTTGCCTTATGCCAACGAACGGGAGGAGCCACACATGCTTCTCCCGTTCTCCATTCACGCCTGCTTTGACAGGCTGAGCAACTGTTATGGGACAAATCAAAACGACGCTTACTGTGGTGAATCATGCGGATGAAGTGCTTGCCCGTCGCGGTGTGATTGCTTCGGAGCAAGTCAGATCCGTTACGCTCGATGATGTGCTGGTGGATACGGGCGCGACCGTGCTGTGTTTGCCGCGCGCAATCATTCAGCAGCTTGGCCTGAACCCGGTGCGGGCCGTGGCGGTCTCGACGGCAAATGGTTATTCACATACGCAGGTGTTTGAGGACGCTAAGATCGCTTTGCTCGGACGCGCGGGTACGTTTGAATGTCTTGAATTGCCGGGCGGCGAGCGTCCGCTGTTGGGCGTTGTGCCGCTCGAAGCGATGGGCATCGAACTCGATCTGCAAAAGCAGTCCTTGCGTTTGCTGCCGACTGAAGGTTGGGATACTTACCTGACCATCCTGTGACTTTCCTGAAACTTTTTTGAACCACTATGAAAAACACATTGCTATTTGCTTGTTTGTTGACGGCCCTGGCGACGATTAGCCTGCCGGCCCAAACCATCAAACTGGTTGACGCGAAGGAGAAGAAACAAGTTGACGTGCTGGTGGATGGGCAGCCCTTCACTTCTTACGTTTACTGGGACAATCAGAAAAAGCCGATTCTCTATCCGCTGCGCACGTCGAAGGGCACGACGGTGACGCGCGGCTATCCGCTCGAAAAAGTCGCGGGCGAACGCACGGATCATCCGCACCACATTTCAAGCTGGTTCAATTACGGCAACATCAACGGCGTAGATTTCTGGAATACGCCGCCCGAAGGCGTCACGCGCGACCGCGGCGCGATTGAAAAGTTCGGCACGATCAAACACACCGCGCTAAAGAATTTGAAAAGCGGCAAAAGCACAGCCTCGCTCGATGTTTCGATGGATTGGCTCATGCCCGACGGTGCGAAGATCATGCAGGAAGACGATCAAATCTTTTTCCGCGCGGCCAACAACATCCGCATCGTTGACCGCGTCATCACGCTGACCGCGCAAAAAGAAAAGGTCGTTTTCAACGACAGCAAGGAAGGCGCGCTCGGCATACGCGTCACGCGCACGCTGGAAGAGCCGACCAAAGAACCGCTGGTTTTCACCGATCAGAATGGCGTGCCAACGACCGTCAAGGCGCTCGACAATACCGGCGTCGCGGGCGTTTACCTGAGCAGTGAGGGCAAGGTCGGTGAGAAAGAAGGCTGGGGCACACGCGCCAAATGGATGACGCTGAGCGGCACGGTCAAAGGTGAAGACGTGGTCATCGGCATCTTCGATCACCCGAAGAATCCGACCTATCCGACGTATTGGCACGCGCGGGGCTATGGCTTATTCGCCGCGAATCCGTTTGGCGCCAAGGAATTCACCAAGGGCGCAACCACGCTCAATTACACCTTACAGCCCGGGCAAAGCGTGACCCTGCGTTTCCGCATCCTGATCCATTCGGGCAAGCTGACCAAAGAGCAGACCGAGGCTCTTTACCAGCAATTCTTGAAAGATGTAACCCAGTAACGCGAACCGGCGGGGAAGTTTATCCAAGTGGAAAGTGGGCAGGCGTAGCGCTATCGGTTACGGCTTGCCCTTCTTTTTGCGGAAATAAGATTTTGCTTCAGGATTCAGCCGAAGCCGAGCCATAGCCGCGCCAGCTACGCTTCAAATGAGCCAGCCAGAAATCGAAGCGCGTCGTTGCCGTGGTTGGATTCGGCGGAACGGCAGTGAAAGAGGTGGTGGCCGCTTCTTCGACAGAACGGCTGCACATGGGACAGCAGCGGTGATAATCAAAAATAGGATAATTGCAAGACGCGCAATGCGTGGGGCATCGCTCGGATATTCTCATTACTACTACCTGCTGACTTTCTTGGGGGAAAGTTGATCTCACTTGGGATGTCGCTGATTACGGGTAAAAGAACAAGCAATCAGCGTGCAAATTATAAATACCCCGGATTAATTGTCCAGCCGGATAGTTATGCCGTGCCAAGCGCCAGTCAAATAGCCGGTCAAAATAGGCTTGTCAGACTAGATGATCCTGGTATGAGCAGTTGTGTGGTGGTACCAAGAGCGCTTAAACCGTCGCCTTTACAAACAGTACGCGCTTGCGTAAGTGATATGAAACGATGCCATTCTAATTCGGCGGTAGCAAAGCTATGAACACAGACCTCTCGACTTATCACTACCCGATTGGAAATTTGCTGACGCTGCCAGCCACAGCAGAGCAATGGGATGCCTATCGGTTGAGTGAATCCCAAATCGCCTTTTTTCACGAATACGGCTATCTGGCCGGCTTGCGATTGCTTGATGATGCACAAGTCGAACAACTGCGTGTTGAGCTGGCGCAATTGATGGACGGCGCGCATCCGCAGCGGCATCTGTTTTACGAATTTCACCGCAATGAGTCGCTTGATCCGGCGCGCGTGCTCTTTCATGCGTTGGGCGCGTGGCGTATCGCGCCAGGCTTTCATGATTTGCTTTGGCATCCGCAATTCACGGTGGCCGCCGCGCAATTGTTGGGCGGCGCGGTGCGCTTCTGGCACGATCAATTGTTTTGCAAACCGGCGCGGCACGGCGGAGTCGTCGCCTGGCATCAGGATTATTCCTATTGGACGCGCACGCAGCCGCTGGCCCACCTGACTTGCTGGATTGGGCTGGACGATGCAACGCGCGCCAATGGCTGTGTGCAATATGTGCCGGGCAGTCAGCGCTGGCCTGATTTGCCTGTCACTGGTTTGGCGGGCGATATGGACGCGGTGCAGAGCAGCTTAAGCGACGAGCTAAGAGCGCAATTCAAACCTGTTGCCATTGAGTTGAAAAAGGGCGAATGCTCGTTTCACCATCCGCGCCTGCTGCACGGTTCATACGGCAACGAAACCGGCACGCCGCGCCGCGCCACGGTCATCAATGTCTTTCGTGAGGGGGTCTGGTCAAACTCCGCGGAACCGCCGCTCGCAGGCGTGCCGCCGATTCCGCCGGGCGCAAAGATGGAAGGGCAATTCTTCCCGTTGCTGTTTGACCCGCAGGATCACGGGTGGTGACGGCGAGAAAGAACCTCCCGCGCTTATCAATAGCTTGGCTATGAATCGTTGCTCTGTGCGTTTGGAAAATCTGTGCGCTGCTGAGTTGGCACTGTAAGAAAAGAAAAGCGGAGGCAGAAGGATTCGAACCTTCGGTAGAAGTTTTAGCCCCTACAACGGTTTAGCAAACCGCCGCCTTCAGCCACTCGGCCATGCCTCCGAACGCCGTGCATTGTCTTCATCCGGGCGCGGGCTGTCAAGCAGCGGCTTTCGCCGGAAATTTTTCAGCCGCGCCGAACTTTTTGACGACTCAAGGCCGCCCGCGCAAACTTTGCTGGCAGCCCTGATTGGCGTGCCGTGCGCGTTTTCGCGCAATAGCCACCGCTAGAGCGCTGTGCTAGACTGCGCGCGTTTTTCAATTGGGCAGCCTTTGAATGCGCCAGGTTTTCAGAGACCGAATTCATCTGCCGCATTGTTTGAGTTGACCAAGAGCGGCGCTCAGGCAAAGCGTCAAAGCTTATCTCTCAAATCAGCGCAATGTTTTGTAGCAAGTGTGGCAGTCAAGTGAGTGCGGGCGCGAGCCAGTGCCCGGATTGTGGAATGTCTGTGAACTCAATGAGTCCAATGAGTCCAATGAGTCCAATGAGTCCAATGAATCAATGAATAACGAAGCCGGAAAACCAAGTGCAACCCAGGCCGCCGCGACAGGCCCGACGACAGGTGGCGCTGACATGGCGCCCGCACCAGGTCAATTGGCGGGCCGTCTGTTGGGCGGACGTTATCAACTGGGCGAGTTGATCGGCAGCGGCGGGATGGGGGAAATCTATCGCGCGCGCCGCACGCACATCGGCGATGCCGTGGCGGTGAAAGTCTTGCGCGCGGATGTGGTCGGCAATGAGAAGACGCGCCAGCGCTTCTATCGCGAAGCCCGCGCCGCCGCGATGCTGCATCATCCGAACGTGGTGGTGATCCACGACTTTGGCGAAGATGATGGCGGCGCGGTGGGGCAGATTGCCTACATCGTGATGGAACTGCTCAACGGGCGCAGTCTGCGGCAGGTGTTGGCGGATGAGGGTGCGCTTGATCCCTTGCGGGCGTACAGCATTATTCGGCAGGCTTGCGCCGCGCTCGAAGCCGGTCATCGCAGCGGCGTCATTCACCGTGACATCAAGCCCGACAACATCATCCTGCTCAGCCACGACGAAGACAGCGATCACGTCAAGATTCTGGATTTCGGCATCGCCAAATTACGCGACAAAGCGCTCGACACGTTGAGCGTCGAGAACAATCTGACCAACGTCGGCACCGTCATCGGCACGCCCAATTACATGTCGCCCGAACAATGCCAGGGCGAAGACGCCGATGCGCGGTCGGATGTGTATTCGCTGGGCGTGGTGATGTACGAGATGTTGACCGGCGTCATGCCCTTCGTCGCCAAAACAGCCACCGCCGTGGCGATCAAGCACGTCACCGAAGCGCCGCGCCCCTTGCGCGAATTACAGCCGGGGTTGCCCCCCGAAGTCGAAGCCGTCGTGCTGCACGCCTTGGAAAAAACGCCCGAAGCGCGTCCGCAATCCATGCTGGAACTCGCGCGCGCTTTTGCCGCTGCCTTGAAACAGGCTGATGCCACATCCTTGCTCGGCCGTCCGCTGCAAGCGGGCACCAAAGCCATCAACATCGAAACGCCGCGCACGGATGAGGTGCAGGGCACGCGGGCGACGCTGGTGATGTCAAAGGGTGATCCAAAGGACGATGATGAAGGCGACAATTTTAAGACCTCTGTTACCGAAGCAGCGCCAGCGCCCGCCGCGCCGCCAGCCCCGGCACCGGCTCCGCGCCTGACGGCTGTGTTGCCGTCCATGACAGAGTATGTGGCAGAGGATGGGACAGCAGATGATTTCAAAACCACGGTCAGCGCCGAAACCGAAAACAAGTTCAGAACGGACATCAGTGCTGAATCAGCCGCCGCTTCCTTCGATACGATCTTCACCGATGAGCCATTGGCGGCGTCAGTGCTCCCGCGTGATGCTTATGCGACGATGATTCCAGCGCCGCCCGCGCCGGAACCGGTGCGCGATGCCTATGCGACGATGATCCCTGCCGCCCCCGAACCTAACGCGGAACCGCGCGCCAGTGCCACCGAAAGCATGCCGCTGCCATTTACCACCATGGCGCAGGTTTTCGAGGGTACGGAATTGCTCGATGCGAAGGCCCCCGCCGTTCCGCCAGCGGCCAAAGCACAAACCGAAACCAAAACTGTCCAGAGTGGCGCGCGTTCAGAAAAGAAAGAAAAGAAGAAAGGCAAAGATAAGCCTGCGGCCAAAGCCGCCGCGTTCGCCGCTGCCCCGGTCATCGAGATTCCGCAGTCCGCTGTCGCCAGCACCATCGTTCACACGGCTTCCAAGAGCGGCGCACAAAAAGTCCTGTTGATGGGGATCGCGGCCATTGCTTTGGCCGGAGCCATTGCGGCCTGGGCGTTTTTGACAAAGGACAACAAACCGCTGGTGGTCGAGAAACCCGCGACGCCGGCCGCACCTGTCGCCGCCAACACGCCGATTGCAAACGCGCCCGTCGTGCCTGCCGGAATGGTTTACATCCCTGGTGGCGAATTCAAAGTCGGGCGCGAGGACGGCGAGGAAAACGAACGGCCCGCGCATTCGCTCATTGTCGCGCCGTTTTACCTTGATCAGACCGAAGTCACCAACGAACAGTACGCTAAATTCATCGAGGCGACCGGTTATCTGTTGCCGCCTTTCTGGCAGGGCAAACGCTACCCGGTGGGCGCTGACAAATTGCCCGTGACCGATGTGACCTGGGCGGACGCCAACGAATACGCCAAGTGGGCGCAGAAGCGTTTGCCCACCGAAGAGGAATGGGAAATTGCGGCGCGCGGCACAGATGGCCGCGTGTATCCGTGGGGCAGCGCCTGGGCCGACGATTTGGCAAACGTCGCCAAAGATGAAGCGGACAAACGTCAGCTCGCGCCCGTCGGCACCTATTTGCGCGGGCAAAGTTTTTATGGCGCGTTTGATATGGTGGGGAATGCCTGGGAATGGACGGCGAGCGATTACAAAGAATATGCCGGGGGAAAACCGGTGACGATTCCCGAAGGCTATCAAAATTTGAAAGTGATTCGCGGCTGCTCTTACGGCTGTTCGGCAAAACTGGCGACCGCCACGTACCGGCGCGGCTGGCCCGCCACCCGTAACGATATGCCCGAAGGCGCGCCGCTGGATTACAAACAAACCGGTTTCCGCTGCGCCCAGGATGCGCCGCAGAAATAGTTCAAAGGCAGATAGTGGTTCAGAGGGGAGAGTTTGTAGTCCCGGCTTCAGCCGGAAAGCTTAGCGCTTGACGCTTCCGGCTGAAGCCGGGACTACAAACTCTCCCAGTTGAGCCACCACCCAAAGGCAAAGCGTATGAAAAGACCGCAACTCTATCGTCTGACCTTGAGTTTTGCGCTGACAGCTTTTCTGGCCTTGTCAGCCAGCGCGCAGGGCAGCGGCGATTTGCCGCCGGCCACCAAACCGAAAGCGAAACCTACGCCCGCGCCAAAAGGCAAGCCCAGCACGCCGAAACCTGCGCCTGGCACGACTGCCGGCACGAATGCGCCCAGCGAGAGCAAGCCTTCAGCGCTAACGCGCCGTCCGGCCAGCACACCCGCGTTGACCTTCAACCAGCCGGTGATCGCGAGCCTGGAAGCACCGGGCACAGGCCGCCTGGCAACCGGGCATTACTACAACGAATACGTGCTCACGGCGAAGGCGTCCGACTTGCTGATGATTCAGTTTCAACCGGACAGCACTCCGCTCAGTTTGCATGTTTACGATCAAGCGCGCGCCGAATTGCCCATCGTCAAAGATTCGATGACGGGCGATTACCGCTTCGATACGCCCACCGGCACTGTGCCCGCCGATGGCGAATATCGCGTGCGCGTGCTGAACGCGACCGATGACAAAAAAGCGCTGGGCGCTTATTCGCTGAAAGTCATGCGCACCGGCATGACGGAAGCGGCGTATAGCGCGCGCCTGCAACTGATTTCAGGCCGCTTCAAAGCGGGCGAAACGGCCAGCGTGGACGAGACGATCAAACAGCTCGATGAACTGATCGCCGAAGACGCCACCAAACCGGGCGCGTATGAACTGCTGGGCGTGCTGCATCTTTACTACAAGAACGACCCCGCCAAAGCCGTGAGCCAGATGGAACAGGCGATCAAACTGGGCGGCGCGGGCATGTTCAAAGTTTCATACGACAGCCAGTGGCGGCGGCCCAAACGCACACCTGGCGGTTTTGTTTGGGAAGACCCGAAGACCGCCTGGTTGCGCGTGCAAGAAGGTAAGGCTGTGCTGGCCGATGTCAGCAATCCGAACCAAACGATCTCGACGTTGCAAGGCGCACAGGTCAGCAAGCTCGAACGGCTGCCCGTCGCGCCGGTCGTTGTGGTGCAAACGATGGCGCGCCTCGTCATTCAATTCTCGCCCGCTTCAAAGAACGGCGCGGAGGCGGATTTGATCGTCAGGTTGCTGCAAACTTACGTTACGAAAAAGACACGCTAAACCCTGGGTACGCACGCTTCGTGAGCGTGCAGGCGTGGCATGAGACGGAATCAAGCCGGAGAATTTCCTTTCAGCATGAATCGGTCTGACGCCACGCCCGCACGCTCACGAAGCGTGCGTACCCAGGTAGAAATACACAAAACAATGAGCCTTTGGGGAGGCCGGTTCACCGGCGAGACCGACGCATTCTTCGCTTATTACAACGCCAGTTTCCGCTTTGATCGCCGCCTGCTGCACGCCGATTTGCAAGCCTGCGCCGTGCAGGCCCAGGCGCTCGGCCAAGCAGGCGTGTTGCAAGACAATGAAGTCGCGGCCATCGTCAACGGCCTGCAACAAATCGGCGCAACCTTTGCCGATCCCGCCACCCTCGACGATCCCAACTTCGCCGACGCCGAAGACGTCCACAGCTTCATCGAAGCGCGCCTCGTCGAATTGATTGGCCCAACGGGCTTCAAACTGCACACAGGCCGCAGCCGCAACGATCAAGTGGCCGTCGCCACGCGCGTATTCTTGCGCGGCGAAATTGACGCCACCGCTGAATTGCTGTGCGATGTGCAACGCGCGTTGATTGAACTGGCGGAAAAGTATCAAGACGCTCCGCTGCCCGGTTACACGCATTTGCAGAAGGCGCAGCCGGTGCTGTTCGCGCACTACCTGCTAGCCTATTTCCAAATGCTGGCGCGCGACCGCGACCGGCTGCGCGATGTGCGCAAACGCGTGAACGTGTTGCCGCTCGGTTCCGGGGCGTTGGCAGGCACGAACTTCGCGGTTGATCGTGAATGGATGGCCGCCGAGCTTGGCTTCGACAACGTGACGCGCAACAGCCTGGATGCTGTGAGTGACCGCGATTACGTGATCGAATTCGTCCACACGGCGGCGCTGACGATGATGCATCTCTCGCGGCTGGCCGAAGATTTGATTATCTATTCGACGCAGGAGTTCGGCTTTATCAAATTGGGCGATGCGATTGCCACCGGCAGCAGCCTGATGCCGCAAAAGAAAAACCCCGACTCGCTGGAATTGATGCGCGGCAAAGCGGCCCGTGTCTTTGGCCATTCGACCGCGCTGCTGACGCTGGCGAAGGGGACGCCGCTCGCCTACAACAAAGATTTTCAGGAAGATAAAGAAGCCCTCTTTGACACCCTGGATACGCTCAACGGCAGCTTGCGCGTGGCGGCGACGGTGTTACGCAACATCGAATTCAATGCCGAACGCGCGCGGGCCGCCGCGATCAGCGATTACACCAACGCGACGGACCTGGCGGATTACCTGGTGCGCAAAGGCTTGGAATTCCGCAAGGCCCACGAAGTCATCGGGCGCATCGTGGTTTTTGCGATGCAGCAGGGCCGGGAGTTACACGAATTGACGCTGGCCGAATGCCAACAATTTTCGCCGCTGTTTGAGGCTGATTTGTTTGAGGCGATTTCGTTGGAAGCTTCGCTGGCGGGGAAACGGGCAATTGGCGGGACGGCGCCGGAGCAGGTGCGGCAGGAATTGAAGGCGGCGCGTGCAGCCGGTTCAATAGATTGAGAAGGTGTGGCTGTAAGCTTGGTAAAAGGGCTTGGTCGGTTTTTCGGCGGAGATGAAATCCGCCTTCGCCGCGATGGCGGCAGCGAGGTGCAACGCATCCATCCCGCCGATCCCGTATTGGCAAGCCAATGTGAGCGCAGGTTGAATGAGTGACGCTTCGTCAACCCAGATGGCGACGTTGTTAAAAAAGCGATTGTAGAAATTCAACTCCCTGGTCAACCGATACTTGGTTGGAATCGCAAGCACTTCAAGCAGCAGAAATTTGGTGGCAACGAACTCGCGGGTTGTATCCGCGAGAATCCCCAACGCCCGCAGCTTTCGCGCCGGGTCTTTCCCAGCGATGGCGTTGATAGTACGGAAGAATCTACGACGGTTGGCTGTTTATTCGTCGTCATCGGGATAATATCCGCCCTTCCTGCGCTTCAACTCCCGTTCGAGTTCCTCTTCGGTATAAAGCTTTTCACCGGAAGCCGCATACTCCTGACTTAGATCGAATAGCTCGCGCCCCATCTCCGACATCGTTTCATACGTTAGGTCAGGCGGAATGTAGGCCCGGCGCACCGGCGGCAATGGCTCGGCTTCAGTGACCGCGTGTTTTGGGTTCGGCATAAACTGCGACTCCTTTCCCATGCACGAAAATAGAAGAGCCGACCGTCCGGCTTGGGACCTTCGGGTCGGCTCGGAACTGCTGATGTCCTCACCCCATCAACAGTCAGATTGCTGTCATTTTTGCCACAAGCGTGTAGGAGCGTCAAGCCCAATTCCATTTTGAAGAGAACATAATTTTGGCGCTCCATCCGCTTGCGGCTTAATGCTTTACTTGAGCTTTTGCAGCTTCTCCGCCGCTGCCTGCAAGGTTTCTTCGCGTTTGCAGTAACAGAAGCGGATTTGTTGCGCACCCAATTCCGGCTGGCTGTAAAAGCTGCTGCCGGGGACGACCGCGACACCGATTTCACTGATCAGATACTTAGTGAATTCGACATCGTTGGCAAAGCCGAACCTGGAGATGTCGGTCATGATGTAATAGGCCCCATCCGGTTTGTAACAACGAAAGCCCGCCTCTTCCAACACGCCCAGCAGAAAATCCCGCTTTTGCAGATAGGTCGTTTGCAGCTTGTCGTAATAGCTCTGCGGCAAGCTCAGCGCGTGTACGCCCGCTTCCTGCAACGGCGCGGCGGCCCCCACAGTAAGGAAGTCGTGCACCTTGCGAATCGCGTCGGTCACGGCGGGCGGCGCGATCGCATAACCCACGCGCCAGCCCGTCACCGAATAGGTTTTGGACATGCCATTGATCGTCACCGTGCGTTCGCGCATCCCGTCCAGCGTCGCCATCGCAATGTGGCGCACGTCGCGTGTCGCAGCGGGATACCAGATGTGTTCGTAGATTTCATCCGTAAAGGCAAACGCGTCGAATTCGATGCACAGATCGGCGATACAACGCAGCTCGTCGTAGCTGAACACCTTGCCCGTCGGATTGTGCGGATTGGTGATGATGATGGCTTTGGTGTTGGCGTTGAACGCGGCGCGCAATTCCGCCGGATCAAAGCTCCAATTCGGTGGATGGAGCGTGACATACCGCACTTTCGCCTCAGTCAAAATCGCATCCGGGCCGTAGTTTTCATAATACGGCTCAAACACGATCACTTCTTCATCAGGATCAACCGTGCCCAGCATCGTGGCGATCATCGCTTCGGTCGAACCGCAGGTGACGACGATTTCGCGGTCAGGGTCAACGTCCAGCCCCAGATTCCATTTGGTCTTGGCCGCGATAGCGTCACGAAAACGTTTTGACCCCCAGGTGACCGCGTACTGATTGATGTCGGCATTGATCGCGTCGCAGGCCGCCTGCTTCAGTTCATCCGGGGCGGGGAAGTCAGGGAAACCTTGCGATAGATTGATGGCACCGTGCAATTGCGCCTGGCGCGTCATTTCGCGAATGACCGATTCGGTGAACAGAGCCGCTTTGCGGGAAATAAATTCTTTCATCGGATTCTTACGCCGAAAGCCTGCTGACCACGCGCGTGCCCGCGCCCTGTTTGACCGTGCGTTTGACGAATTGTTCCAGCGCCGGGCGCGGCAGCCAGCGCGCACCGTCCTGTTCGATCACCCGTAGATTGCCCTCTTCGGCAGCCAGTTCCAGCGTCGTGACGGGCACGTCGTATTCGCGCGCCGCACCTTTGAAACTCAACAAATCATTGCTATCGAAAACACTCATCTAGTTGTTGTTCCTTTCGGGATTGTTGGTTGAAGGGAGCGAGGATTCTACCGGCTAGGCTGCATTCCGCCAACCGCTTCCCGGCGATTCCGCCACATTGGCGACCAGTTCAGAGTCACCCGTTCAGAGTTCACGCTTCAGCGTGTTTGAAGCGCCCAGACACGCTGAAGCGTGAACTCTGAACGGGTCGTGAACTCCAAACTCACAGCTTCATCCGCAACGCCACCAACACAAACGCCGCCAGCAATCCGCCCAGCATCCAGTAAAACGCCAGCTCGAGTTCGCGCTGTTTCTCTTTGGCCAACTCGCCCAGCTTATGGCGAATGTCAGCGGGCGCGTGGCGATAGAGGCGCAGTTCTTCGGTCTTCACCACCTTCAGGCATTGGTACAGCCCCAGCATCCAGCACAGCAGCGGCGCGAGGAACAGCGCCTTCATCCACAACTCCGCCGTTTCGGGGACGAATTTCGCAAAGCCGAGCATGCCGAGGTAGATGCCCTGCAATGCACCCAGTCCGGTCATCAGCGACGCGGCTGCTGCCCTGACCGCCGGCAACGATTCGACGATCAGCTTGTTCGCCTGCTCCAGCCAGAAATCATCATCCGGCTCGGACGGCGCGCTCTGGTAAATGACTTCAGCCTGCTTGGATGGGTTGGCCCGGTCGGTTTGGATGTCAGGCATGGTCTGCTCCCAGCATCTCTTCGAGCATCGGGCGCGTGATGACGATGCGGCCTTCCGCGCACGCGCGACACCGCAACGTCACGCGCTCCGGCAAATTTTGCAGCCGCGCCTCTGCGCCCCTGTACACCACTGCTTCTTCCAGCGCGCGGTCTAAATCCACGTCGTTGATGTGCTGCCCCGCGCCATTGCATTTAATCTTGATGAGTTTTGCCATTCCTGTCTGTCCTTCGTCGCTCATGACATCTTGCCTTTGAAGGCGCTGCGAAATTGGCTAATCGCTTGCTTTACGCTTTTCCATAGCAACTTCAGAATACCGCGAATTCCTACGCCTTTTTTGATGTCATCTGTGCCTTTTTTGATGTCATCAGATACTTCTCCACCAGTTACTTCACGCCACGCCGCATCAAAATTTCTCACGCCCCACATTACGCGAAGCATTATGAGATTATTTACCACAATCCGCGCGTGCGGAGATTTCGGAGATTGCAGTTCAAGACGTATCGTCTGCGCGTTCAGTAACATCAGGAAGGCCTCGGTATATCGCCCGATTTCGGTGAAGAGCTGGCCAAGCTGACAGAGCGAAATCGCTACACCTTCGCGACGGCCAAGTTCCTTATTGATCGCCAGTGAGTGTTGATACTGCTCCAAAGCTAATCCATAATCACCGCATTCTTGATGAATCATCCCGATCTCATGTAGCAACCTCGCCAGGCCAGGGCGATTACCCAACTCTTCTGTAATCGCTAGAGAACGCCGATAATGCTCCAAAGCCGCATCGTATTCGCCGCGATCGTGATGGATAATCCCAATATGATACAACGTACCAGCCAGGCCAATTCGATGACCCAACTCCTCACTAATCGCCAGCGAGCGCTGATAATGCTCCAAAGCCAATCCGTAATCTCTGCGATAGAAATGAATCGTCCCAATCTGATGCAGCGTACTAGCCATACCAGCGCGATCACCCAACTCCTCTCGGATTGCATGTGAGCACCGGTACTGCTCCAAAGCCATACCATACTCGCCGCACTCTTGATGAATGATTCCAATCTGCTGCAATGAACTCGCCACACCTGCTTGATGACCTAAGCCCTCACTGATCGCCAACGAACGATGATAATGCTCCAAGGCAGCCTTGTACTCGCAGCGATCATGATGAATATTTCCAATGTGAAGCAACGAACTCGCCACACCTGCTTGATTACCCTGTTTCTCCGCGATCTTCACTGAGCGTTGAAACTGCTCTAAGGCCGCGTCGTACTCGTTTTGATCCAGCATCGTCCTGGCCTGATGGTGTAAAAAAGTAGCCAGCACGTCACTATCACTATCTAGTTTGCTTGATAATCGCCGAAATTGTTCTCCAACAAAACGGTTGAAGCCCCAGTTCTCAAGTAGCGAGTGTGCGTTTGCCAGTAACCACGTGGCATCTTCGAACTCTTCGGCTTCCATTAGCAACTTGAATGCTTCCATCTCGCTCCACACGTCGGCCGGGGTTTTATCTTCCTTTCGAGTCAATAGTGTATGGTTTGTGAAGAACTTTGCGGCGTCCCGCAATCGTTCGCGCCATGTTTCGCGCAAATGTTGACCACAACAAAAATCGCGCACCAGACTGTGAACCGACAGCGCGCGCATTTGACCGTCTTCACTGACGGGCGTGACCAACCCCCATTCGATCAATTCGCGGATCTCGTTGGCGAGTTCGAGCGTTGACCTCTGTTCCGGCAATTCCTTTTCAATTTGCGCCCGCAACGCAGCATCATCGCACTGGTTCCATTCAACGGGCAATTTGTTGCGGTCGAGCGATGCAAGAATCCGATCGACTTCATCAGCTTGCGAAACCTTTTCGCCCATCATCCATTCCGCTGCATCGGTGGGCACTGTCTGCTGGAATGCAGCAAGCTGGGTGAGTAGTTCGCGCGCCCGGTCGGACAATCGCCGATAGTTCAATTCAATCGCCAGAAATTCGCGCAGTTCCGACTTGAGCAAACTTGCGTCCTGCAAGGCTTGGTCGAGCGGCTGATGGCTGCAATGCCGATCCAGCGTGACCAGCGCGTAAGGATGACCGCCGAACTTTTCCAGCACCGCCGGTTTGTCACGATACGCAGCCTGCGCCAGATTCGGCAGCTTCTGCATCAGCATCAGAGCTTCGGGGCGGCTGAGATCGCCGAGCGGCAACTCCTGCAAATTGCCGAGCCGTTCGCCGTCGAGATCGAACAGATACCGCGTCGTGAACAGAAACCGGCTGCCCGTCGCCGTCGCCCGCACCAGCGTCGTCAGGAAGACGCGCAAATCTTCGTTGATGAATTCGCGCCGCTCATCAAGTTGCGATTCAAAATTATCGAAGACGATCAGCAGCGGCCACTCGGTCAGCAGTTTCTCGATTTCATTCGCCAACGTTTCCGGCGGCAGGTTCTGCCCGATCAAGGATTGCAGTTGCGGCTTTCCCTGCGCCGCAAAGTAACGATGCAGTTCCAGCAGAATCGTTTCCGGCCCGAGCGCGGCGCGGCGGCAATCAAAGCTCATCACGTCTTTGAAGCGTGGGCGCAAACGATTAATGGCGTGGGTGAGCAGCGCCGTCTTGCCGATGCCCCCGATGCCGTGAATGATGACGGCGCGCTGATCCTGATGCAGCAAGGCATCACGAAGCTTGCGATACTCGCGGCGACGGCCATAAAAGCCGTGCGCCAGCGGGTCTAGCCTGTCGCCAAGATAGGTTGCGCCTGGCTCAGTTTGCGGCGCTGAGCTTTGCGCTTCGGTCGTCTGCAAGCAAGCGCCGTCAGCCGCGAGCAAAACGATGGCCAGCGCGTCGTTGTTGATGAAGAACCTTTCGTCCGCAAGCAGCACACGCCGCGCCGCGTGAACCGCGCGTTCCAGTTCGACGCCTTTGGCAATCTCCCGGTACAAAACTTCCGCGAACTTCAAACCGCCTTCATCGGTGATGGAAAACTGCATCGCAATCACGGCGGGCACGCGCTGCCGCAGCAGTTCGCGCGCCAGATCGTTGAAAGCCCCCGTGTGCAGCGTGCGCGCCGTCTGGCAACCGGAGATCACCGCCAGCCGCAGCCTGTCCACACCGCTCTCGACGGCCTGCATCACTTCGGCAATGGAGGCGGGCAGCTTCTTCCCGTGCGCATCTTCCAGCAGCAAGCCGCCGCCGTCGCGCGGGCTGATGCCGTGGCCGGTGAAATGCAGAATGTGGTAGCCGTCTTTTAAGCTGCGTGCGAGGATTTCCAGCTTCGCTTCGTCTTCAAAATCGGCGGAGATGCGTCCCTGAGCCGCCGGGTCGTTGATCGCTTCGAGCAGGATTTCCTGTTCACGTTCGGCGTTCAAGCGCTCGTGGTCTTGCAAATCGAGCGGGCTGGCAAAGAAACCGAAGAGCTTCAACTGACGCGGAATCGGCGGCAGTTCGCTTGGCGGCGCGACATCCAACGGCAGCCGCGTCAGCGTCGTCTTGGTTCCGGCGGCGATGAATTCCGCGCCGTCGTGCAGCGTCTCCCAGGGCAAGACTTCCAGCTTTGCCGCGTCTTTGGCAAAACGCAGACAGAGAATCAGAAACTCGCTGCGCTGTTTGTATTCGTGCCAGACCTGCTCGACGGCGGGCAGGAAGAGTTTTTGATAAAGCTCGCGCCCAAGCTTCTGCAATTCATCGAAGCGTTCCGCCGCGTCCTTTGTTGAAGCGTTGAGCCGATCCACGCTGAAATCGGTCAGGAAATCCACGCGGTGGCTGAACGTGGCGGACGCGAGCGGCTGGGACGAACTGCGTTCGCAAACGGCGAGCGAATAGCTTTCGGCGGACAAGGGCTGAATCTGAAAATCGAGGATCGTTGGCATAGGCCGACCTTTCATCAGGAAATCTGCTGGAAGCGTGTCACGCCGCAACATCGCCGAAGTAGCAAGAGCACTGAACTCGCCATGAACTTTCTCCTGCTTGATTCGTAGTGCGAAGTGACGATGAGAGGCTGCGATGATAAGGAGGCGGGCAGACGGTGTCAAAATTCAGGGCTACAAAGGCAAAATGGCGTTCGTTCAGGTTCAGAGTTCACGCTTCAGCGTGTTTAAGATTGAAGACACGCTGAAGCGCGAACTCTGAACCTGAATTGAATGGTCGTTGGTCTTGTGAGGCTCGAATGCACGGCTTGAAATCTGGGAAGCGCGTCCCTACAATGCGCGCGTGATTCTGTAAGGGAGTTCAATGCAATGAATCAATTGGTGCTGGATCATCTCCACTTCGAAGATTTAATCAGCGATTATTTGGACCATAATTTGGATCGTCCGACGCGGCGTTCGTTCGCGGAGCATCTGTTGGCGTGCCGTCCGTGCCACCATACGTTCAATGACGTGCGCGAGGCGATTGATGCCTGCCACGAATTGAAAGAGGCGCAGATGCGCGAGATCGCGTTGATGACCGATGTCGAACGCCGGATTATCAGCGCAACGACGGCGGGCGAAATGCTGAGTTGCCGGACGCTGGATGCGCTGATTTCGGATTACTTTGATGGCCTGATTGAGTCTTCTTATGAGCGCATCTTTCACGAGCATTTTGCCGTGTGCGCAAGCTGCCGCCGTTTGGTGGAAGGCGTGCGCGAATCGCTGGAAGAAAGCGAACAGGTTGATGTGCCGGATGAACTTTACGGCAGAATTTTTAAGGCGACCGTGTGGGCACGCTGCGCTTAGGGCGGATGTGCTGCGCGTCGTTCCAATTTGAATTGAACTCCCACAATTGTGCTTCCCCCGCAGCTTTGATTTTGTGACTCATCGCCCCGGATTCCATGCCTCAAACGAAGTATTTCCTCGCTATCCTCTTCACCCTCAGCGCCGCATTTCCAGTTGCCTATGCGCAACTGCCGATTCAAGCCGAACGAAAAGTCGAAAACCCGATTGGCGCGGCTGAGGCGCAACGCAAAGCCAAACGTCAGGAACCTGCGCAACAAGTAAAGATTTCCGCTCAACTCGGTGCCACCACGACCGAAGATGTCACGATCACGGCCGATAAACAAGAAGGCGAGGGGCGAGATAAAGTCACGATCTATACTGGCAATGTCGAAGTCCACTATCACGGTCGGTATGGTGACATCGCCATATACGCTGACCGGCTTACCTACAATGGTTTGACCGAGGATGCCCAGGCGGAAGGCAACGTTTACTTTGAGCAAAACGGCGAGAAGTTCGTGGGAGAGCGCATGGAATTCAATTTGAAGACCGAACGCGGTTCGATCTTCAAACCGACCGGCTTTACCAGCAGCACGCGGGACGGCACGGTGCTGACGATTGATGCCTCGCGCGCGGACAAGACGGGCGAAGACACCTATAACCTGAGCGATGCGACGTTGACGGCGTGTGGCGACCGCGTGCCGAAATGGGCGTTCACTGCGAAACGTGCCCGCATTCGCGTGGATCATCGGGCGAAGGTTTATAACGCGTTCTTTCGTGTGAAAGGCGTGCCGGTGTTGTGGGTGCCCTACGCTTCGATTTCGATTGATAAAAAGGATCGTTCGTCAGGTTTCTTGCTGCCGAGTACGGGGTCGTCAAATTTGAAAGGGCGGACGGCGCACATCGCCTATTACCAGACCTTGGGCCGTAGTGCGGACATCCTCTTTCGGACAGACTTTTTCTCGAAGCGCGGCGTTGGGCTGGGCTTCGATTTTCGCGCGCGCACGAACGAGACTTCGCGCCTTTATATCGGTTCGTTCACCGTGCTGGATCGGTTGTTCGGTCAAAAGGGTGATGATGCCAGCGGTACCAGCTTTTATGCTGACGGGGTGCACTACTTCAAGAATGGCTTTGTGGCGGTCGCTGACGTCAACATCACTTCTTCATTCACGTTTCGCAATGTGTTTGCCGAAAACGTGTTCACCGCCATTTCACCGGAAGAACGTTCGATCTTTTATTTGAACAAAAATTGGGGATCCTATAGTTTCAATGCGCTTTTTGGCGAACAGAGCTTTTTTATCGGGCGCTTTTTGTCGAGCGACGGGAAATACCTGCGCAATCCTGATGGTGGTCTGGTCGGAGACGACCAGATCGTCAAGATGCGGCAGTTCCCGGCGATTGAACTGAATAAGCGCAGCACCAAGATTTCAGATAGGCTGCCATTTTATTTCTCCTTTGAATCGTCGTTGGGTGGCGTGCGGCGCAGCGAGACGCGCGGGGATCAAGCGCTGCTCAAAACCCCCTCCATCGTTCAGCGGCTGGATTTCTTTCCGCGCTTTACCTTCCCGTTAAAACCCATCGCGGGGTTTACTTTGACGCCGACCGTGGCGGTGCGTTCGACGTTTTATAGCGATAGCCTCGATCCGGTGCAGCGGCAAGTCGTAGGCGCAAATCTCTTCCGCCACTATGCCGAGGTTAGCGTAGACATACGGCCGCCTGCGTTGGCCAAGGTCTATCGTCACAAAGACAATTCGCCGTGGTTCAAACACGTCATCGAGCCGTATGCCGAATACCGGCGTATTATCGGGATTGATGATTTTGCGCGCACCATCCGTACAGATGAGCGCGATGTCGTGGCCGACACCAACGAGATTGAATACGGCGTAACGAATCGTTTTTTTGTCAAACGCCCATCCGCTGACGGCCAGAGCACGCAGGCGCATGAATGGCTGGACCTCACGATTGTACAAAAATACTTTTTTGATCCGACCTTTGGCGGCGCGTTCAAAAGCTGCACGCAGGCGGAATTTCTCAGTTCAAACTGTACCCGTAATCAATTTCTTCCGTTGATGACTTTGACCGGATTTAACTACGCCGGGCTGAAACGGAATGCCTCGCCGCTCAACGTTCGTGCGCGGATGCGGCCCAATGACACGCTTTTCGCGGACGTAAAATTGAATTATGACACCGAATTCCACCAATTGCGCGATGTGGTTTTTGGGGGCGGGGCTGCCAAAGGCATTTTTCAAGTGAGCAATTCCTGGTATTACACGCGTCGTGTCGCTGTGGATAACTCTCGTGAAGGCTTGACGAATGACCCTTCAAGCCTGCCGGGCAACCAATTCGACTTTTCAGCCTTTGCCGGCAATCCGGGGCGCGGCCCGTATGGCGGCTTCACCATCATTTACGATCTGCGCAATAAGTATTTTGACGGCACGGCGCGCAAGAGCTTCGATGGCTCGCCTTATCGTAGAATGACTGCGCTGGTATCTTCGGCGGGTTGGGCTTGGGATTGTTGCAGCGTTCAGATTAATAGCTTTACCTTCAACGCCGGAGTGCGTAATGAGACTCGTTACATCTTTGCATTCACCTTAAAAGGCATCGGCACCTTTGGCACGCAAAACATCGGTCAGCGGCGCTAACTCGGTAAGCGCTGGTTTTATGATAGCCTGCTCATAACTCCTTTCATTGTCGCTGTTCCTTGACACACTGCGGCAAAAGCCCTGTAAATTAAGGATTTTAGCGCGGCAGCGCCAGCAAACCACAGAAAATAAAAAAGATGCCCCCCTCAAACCGACATTTCCGTGCTATAGTATGCGAAAATTTCACGGTATGTGAGGAGATCAAACGTTGACATACAGAGAAGGCAACAAAGTTATCTATCCGCGTTTAGGCATTTGCCGTGTCGCCGGCGTGGTTGAGTTAGCTGCCGGTGGAATGACGGTTAAGTGCTACGAGTTACAGCCCTTAGACTTCCAGGAAACAACGGTGGTGCGCGTGCCAGTCAATAAAGCCGAAGATGTTGGCGTGCGCAAATTGATTGAAAAGACTGATATTCCCAAGTTGCTTAAGTTTTTGAGCAAGGACATTGAGGTCGCCAGTGATCACCGCAAGCGCAACGCCAAGAATGCCGAGCGCATGGCTTCCGGTGAAATTAATGAAATTGCCGATTCGCTGAAGACGATGGCGAAGTTGAGCAAAAGTAAGACGCTTTCGCCAGAGGAGCAACAAATGATGGGCCGCGCGCGCTATTTACTGATCCGCGAAATCTCCTACGTGACGAAACAGACAACGGAAGAAGTCGAGCAGATGATTGAAGATGCGCTGGTCGGTAAAAAACCTAAAGCCAAGAAACTTGCGGCCTAAATTTCTTGTTTCAATAGGCGCGCGGCCAAAGCTATTAGCTTTGGCCGCGCGCTTTCGTTTTAGAGACCGTTCGTTATCTTTGTTGCATGGCCTAAACAAACGAAACAGTTTTGGCTGCACGCGAAAGCAGCAAAAACTGCCTTGATTCTCGTTAAAGCTTCCGCCAGACAGCCTGTCGGAAAGTTTTCCACAATGTGCAAAAAGCATTTATTTAAGTTGTTAGGTATGGCTTTAAGTTTCACGCTTGAAACCATTGCCAAATAAGACCTTTACTCAATTTTCGACCTATGTTACTTTGCTTACGCTTGAGGAGAAGCAAGCATTTTTGGTGTGAGGGTAACGGAAGCAGCGGGCAAGCAGACGCTTCCGCAACGGCCAGGTGATTCTGATTTTTCCACAACAATTCAAAACAGACGATTGAAGCGCCATCTTCCTGCCTACGGAAGACGGAAAGAGGGGGTGCAATGGGCATCACTTTCGGTACATCCGGTTGGCGTGCGATCATTGCCGAAGAGTTCACCTACGCCAACGTGCGTTTGGTCACGCAGGCGATTGCCTCTGTGCTCAACGAAGAGCGTGCGGGCGGAGCCATGATCGTCGGCTATGACACGCGCTTTTTGAGTGAGCATTTCGCGGCGGCGTGCGCGGCGGAGTTTGCCGGGTTGGGTTTTGAAACCTACCTGACCAACCGTGAAACGCCGACGCCGGTGATCTCGTATTGCATCCGCACCAAGGGCGCGCGCGGCGGAATTAACTTCACCGCCAGCCACAATCCGCCGCAATACAACGGCATGAAATTCTCGACCGCAGATGGGGCACCGGCTTTGCCGGAGATCACCCGGCGGATCGAACATCGCATCGCCGAATTGCAGACAGGTTCTGCCCCAGCGCCTGCGATGACAAGCAAGGCCAAAGCGATTGAGTTGAATCCGCTGGAAGATTATCTCAATTCGCTGGCTGACAAGATTGATTTCGCCAAGATAGCCTCGGCCAAACTCAAGCTGGCCTACGATCCACTTTGGGGAACTGGCCGAGGCTATCTGGACGAAGCGTTGCGGCGGCACGGTTGCGAAGTCACGAACGTGCACGATTACCGCGACGTGCTTTTCGGTGGTTTTAGCCCGGAACCTTCAGAACGCAACCTGGCCGTGCTGCGCGCGCTGGTGCTTGAGAAAGGTTTGGCGCTGGGCCTTTCGACCGATGGCGATGCCGACCGGTTCGGATTCATAGACCGCGATGGCACGTTCATTTCAGCCAACCATTTGTTGGCAATTTTGTTGGATTACTTATGTGATACGCGCCCGCATTGGTCGGGCGGCGTGGCGCGTTCGGTCGCCACGACGCATCTGCTGGATCGCGTCGCCGCGCGGCACGGACGCGAGAGCTTTGAAACGCCGGTGGGCTTCAAATTCATCGGCGAATTGATCAACGCGGACAAGATCATTTTGGGTGGCGAAGAGAGCGCCGGCCTGACGGTCAAAGGCCATTTCCCCGAAAAAGACGGCATTCTCGCCTGTCTCTTAGTCGCGGAAATGGTGGCGGCGCGCGGTGCAAGTCTGGGGGAAATGATCACTGAACTTTTCACCAAAGACGGGGCGCTTTACAGTGACCGTCGCGGCATCAAGCTGACGCCTGAAGTCAAAGCTCGTTTGTCTGAACGGCTCCAAGCCGACCCGCCCACCCAGATTGGTGGACGCGCGGTCACCGGCGTGAATCGTATGGACGGCGTGAAATATCTGTTTGACGACGGCTCTTGGATGCTCTTGCGCATGTCTGGCACCGAACCTGTGGTGCGGTGCTACGCTGAAACCCATACGAAAGAAGATTTGGAGGTGTTACTTGAAACCGGTAGCCAATACGTACTCAGTTAATCTTGCTGTCAATGACTACTCACCGGCCATTCGTGAACGGCTTGCAGCCTTTGTGCCGACGGTTCCCAACGCTGTCTGGCTGGCAATGATATTGTTGGCGGTCAGTTTGTTGGCTGTTTCCACGCTAGCGCGTTCGCGTGGCCAGATGATGGCCATGAAAACCAAACACGCGGTCACGCAGAATCGTTTGACCGCAGCGCAAAACGCCAATGACGAACTGAAAGCGCAGACCCAACAATTGCGCACCAATGCACGGGCGGTGGCACAAGCCGCGCAGACGCAATTGCATCTCGTCAAGTCTAACGAAATCGTCATCGCCACGCGCTAATTCCGAGTTACTTCACGCTGGCTGTAAGGCCAGACCGGCCACGTACCGTCTCTGGTTGGCTACCCGGGCTGACCAGAGACATTTCCTTTTGAAGCGTTATGGCAGAGACCTTTGAAGAGCAGTACATGGGCGTGCTGCAAAACATCGAATTCGCCCTCGTCACCGCCTATCGCCAAAATCCCAAGCTGAACGACCACGCCGCGCTTTACGCCGTCGAAATGCTCGTCAAGGTTTACGCCGCCGAAGCGCAAGGCCGCACCATCGCCACGCCACAGTTTCAACCGCACGAACAGGAAGCCTACGATAGTGTGAAAGCACTTTGCGATTGGCGGTTGGGCAAACAGGCGTTGGTGAATGAGGACGGCAGTGAGGTCAATGTCGGGGCTGATGCGCACACGCACGCCGAAATCATCGCCTGTCTCAAACGCATTGCGAAATCCATCCAGGGTTGGACAAAACGCGGCGGGAATCGCGGCTATTTCGATTTCGTCAGCCAGTACGTCCAGTGAATCAAGCGGCGGCGACCGCGTTTGGCTGGGCTTGGTGTGCGGCAGCTTTTGCATATAAAACTGCTCGACCTCCGCCATACTCAACACACGCCCGTTTTCGTGGTCTAGCGGTCAGTGCGGTCTAAGCACCAAGTCCATTTCCCCAGGCTTCTCTTCTTTATCTCCAAACAACGCTGTCTGGGTTTGTTTGAGAAACGGGCGCTCGATAACTTGCAGCTCTTTCTGCGGGAATACTTGCCCAAGCACTTGGATGGTCGTGTTTAAGGTAAAGTCTCGAGCATCCGTTCTCACGTAGACAGTAGCGCGATCATCCAGCACTTCCGCGCAATCCTGAAATACGGTCGTCAATAAATGGCGGTAAGCGTCTTTGGAGGCGAAACGGCCTTGCCATTGCTTGCCGGTTCGAGTGGCCGCAGCCGGTCCACCCAGCATCCAAAGGCGTAACCACTGGTCATAATAATAATCGGTGATTTCACGATAAGGCGGTGAGGTGAACAACAGGTTAAAGCGTTTCTGCTGCCCAGCAGTTACCTTCTTTTTTAGAGCCTTGCCCAGCTTAGTGCTATCACCAAGATAAACTTTTCCGAGTGCGCCTTCAGGTGTTCCTTTAGCATAGCGCCAGCCAATTCGGTCGCGGAGAAAGTCCACCGGGTGAATGTCGGGCGGCAGCGAGTCGTGCTCATTCCACCAGTTCACCGAATAGTCCGGGCTCATCGCTTTACCCTGACGCATTTGATTTGAAAGCGAGCCGTCTTTTTTGCCATGTAGGTTGACGAGAATGAGCGCCATCAGCGTCGCGTCTACGCCACGTTCCTTCCATCGCAGCAAATCACGCGAGAACAACAAATAGTTAAGCACTTGCCGGGAGTAGCAATGGCGGAAAAATTGTGGCATTCGGTTTAGCTGTGGATGCTTGGTAACTTCGGCAATTTTCCAAATGTCTTCCACACGCGCGAGCACATGTTGTTTGGAAGCAGGCTTGAGTTTGACGTGCCCGTAGAGCCAGCCTACCGGGTTAATCTCTATTCCGACAGCCTCCCTTTGCGTCACTGCGGCGGCATAGACGCTTGAGGCGCGGCCAGCGAAAGGGTCAAGCACCGCGTCGCCCGGTCGTGAGTACTCCTCTATAACTTGAAAGGCAAAATCGGTGGGGAACATCGCATAGTAAGGCCCGAGGCATGACCAACGCCCCACGGCTGTTCGGTGGTTGTTCAACGGGTGTTGGCTCATCGCTAGCTCTTTGAAATGAGTTCCTTGGCCAAACGTTCTAACACCTTCTTGCCCAAATTGAGGGGGATGGCTGCTTCAGCATTGGCCGCAACCAGCGGAGATAATGCATTGGGGTAACGCGAACTGACAAGCTGATTCAATAATCCGATGGCATCTGTCAGGCGCGGGAACTGCCAAAGTTCAGCCGTGTTCAAATTCTCGTGAGCTTCTGCCAGAAAAGGAAGCATCGCCACGATCTGCGCTCCTGAGCTTGTCTTGTAGAAGAACTTCCTGCCGAAATAGGTGTCGCGCCCATACGGCTTCGGGCTTTCCGAGAAGATGATGTTCTGCTTGATGTAGGAATCTGTCAGCAGCGCAATCGAGTTGAGCGGGAATTGGCCGGAGTTGCCTTCTTCATCCGTGTCCAACTGCTTGAAGTGCTCGACGAATTCGCCGGTCTTCTCAATTCCGATCAGCAGCAATTCCTGCCCATCAGTTGCTTCTTTGACCAGAGCATTTATCCGCGTCAGTTCTTTGGAAATTGACTGACTCAGCCAGGCTGGATGCCCAAAGATTGCCAGCGGGCCGTCTATCACGATCGCCAGCTTGCGCAATGATGAGAGCCAGTTCTTCTGCTCGAGCGTCCTGAGAATATGAACGACCCAGACTCGCTCAAGCACTTGCATAATCTCGGCAAACATTTTGCCGTTGGTACCTGCCGGGTTCATTCCTTCGTGAATGCGCAAGGCATCGGTCGCGTAAAGCGTCTGGCTCAGTTGGCAGTTGCAAGTGTATTTGCCTTGGCCTCGCACATACTCCCCGTCTTGAATCGGGCAGTCTTCATAGGGACAGCGCTGCTCGCGCGTGTTCTGCGGTTTGTGGGCCAGCAATGCTTCGTAGGTCTCCAACAGTGACTCACTGTCTTCGGACATGCGCTTAGCGCCCAGCACTTCAAAGAGCGCTTTTCTGAGCGAGTCTTTGGCTGACTGCTCGCCTGCGGCAATGACATTGCTGCCCGGAAAAGCCCAATCAATGGATTCCGCCTGTTCGGTCGTGCGAAAGACCTTGGGATCAACCGGGCGGTTCTGATCGAGTTGCCTGATCTTTTCCACATCCAGCAGCACCGAAGCGATGGTCAGATAGGACGCCTCCGCGCCGGGGAAGCCGTTCTTGACCTGTACCTCATGATGGCTGCCATCAACGGCCAGCACCCAATCGGGCTGCCATTTGCTCAGGGGCAATTCCGCCGCCTGAAGTTTATCGAGCGAAGCCGTCGCGCCGGTTGCCAGGCGAATCTTGTAAGCGCCCAGCAACTGTTTAACCTTTTCGCTTTCGGCCAGGCGGCGCAACGATCTGTACTGCGCAAACTCCCCTTCGTATGGCATGGCTAGACCTCGAATTTCCTGACTTGAATTGGCACGACGAACAGGTTGCTCAGCGTCTTGACCCGGATGAAGCCGCGATCCTGCGCGCGCCGGATGGAGGCTTCAAAATCCTCAAAGTCGTAATACTTGCAAAGCTCTTTGGTTTCGTCGGTGTTGTTCAAATGGCCGATGAACCAGTTGGCGGTGTTTTTGAGAATGTTGCGTTGAATGCTGCTGACTTCCTGCGTGGCGTATACCATCCCGATGCGGTACTTGGCGCCTTCCTTCGCCGTGCGTACCCAAACGTCCCGCATCTCCATATCAGAGCCAGCCGGAAGAATGTTGTGCGCTTCTTCCACGTAGACCAGAATTTCCGGTAAGGCTTGCTCACCCTGCCGGAAACGACTCTGATTGGCGCGGAAGATGTGCCACATGATTCGGTCCGCCGAGGACTTGTTGATTTCAGGGTCGCCGCTAGACTGGTCAATGATGACAAGCTTGCCCGCCACTAAATCGTTGTAGATGTCGTCGGCAAAGTCAGTTGTGGTACTACCCGCGTGAAGTTTACTGACCTTGCCTAGTTGTTTAGGGCCATTGGCGCGATTAGGGGCAAACATCTCAAGAAGCTTTTCTAAATCCTTGTCAGCCCAAGAATCACCAGAGGCTTTTGGTCTTTCGTTAATGTACCAAGCCGCGAATCTCTGATAGCCACTGTCTTTCGTGGTCATAAATTCGTGCAAGCCAGCAAGAGCCATTGCCAATTGTGCCCAAGAAGGCTGTTTATTGCTTAGTATTTTAGCCGCAGAGATGAAGCGGTTTTTCGCCTCAACGTCCTTGGTCTCACTTTCATTCATCGCCTTCAGAAGGTTCTCGTTAAATATCTTTTCTGTACTAGGTAGCAGGGCGTTTGGTGGCTTAAACCCTGCGAGCACTAATAGCGCGCGATAAACAAGTACCTTTCTTTTGTATCGGGTCAGGGCTGACCAATCGGCCTCAGGGGGTTGTTCAAAAGACACTTGGCAAAAGTTTTCGATGAACTTGACATCGTAGCTTTCCAAGGCCCTATCTATCATTTCTTTCCCGATTTGCAGATTGTTTTCCTCGAAAAAATTCAACAGCATCAAACGGCGGCCCAGGTCATTCGGGTGTGGCTGGATGCCATAAGTCACGACATCCTCTTTCTTCCCATTGGTATTGGCTTGCCAGACGTTTTTGATCGCCGAAGGGTTTTTCTGCTTGTTCACATCCTGCGCGTTCTCATTGGCATACTCGCCATTCGGATCGAAAACGATTTGCCCGATGCGCAACGGCCTGTCTTGATCGAACCGCAGTTCGAAGACGGACTTCAGCACGATCTTCGTCGTGTTCGATTTACCAGTGCGCGTCATCCCGAAGAGCGCTGTCTTTTGACTCAGCAAATCGGCTGGCTGCAAGGTGACGGGGACATCCGACACGCCCTGAAAATCCCGATTGGTTGAGGCATACCGTACTTCACCGACCGTGACGGACTTGTCGGAAAGTTGATCGGTGCGCGACGGGTCACGATAGTTGACGATCATTCCCAGCGCCGCGCCGTTCGATTTGTAGACCTTCAGCCCGCGATTGGGGTAGTAGTTCGATAAGTCGCTGCCAAACCGCAGACTCAGCGACACACGATTTTCGACTTGCGGATTTTGTTCGAGATAAAACGTCCCGATGACGCGGCATTTCACGCCTGCAAACGAGAGAATGTTATTGGTCGCCGCATCCATCATGCTTGGGTCATCCCAATGCGTATCTGTCTCTCCGCTGACGCGCTGGGCGATCTCCGCCCTGATTCGTTCAGCTTCGGAACTGTTCGGCAGCGCAGCAGCATCCATGACCCGCAAAAGAATGACGGACGCGTCCTCGGCTTTATAGTCAATGTCCTCCTCCGGATTGACGCGCGTGGCAATCAAAAAGCTGAGACTGGGAATGCCTCCCACTTGCTGACGATGGTAATCGTGAATTTGCACCAACGCTGTTTCGTAATTGACGGAGTAAACTTCACCGACGTATTGAGCCTTTTGAATCAGTCTTCCGAATATCTCTTTGGTTTGAGTGACGGATGATTTCTTTTGGTCTTCGGCAAAAGCTTCGTTGAGCGGAGATGGCATACTGGCTTGCTCCTGTGAGTTTAACTGGATGAAATCGCTTTTTGTCTCGGGGCTGCAATCAATACATTGAGTGACTGGCGCAAAGCAGTCTATCCGACACCCTGTGATCAGGCCAACGATTTTTGCTCAAGTGATGAAAGCGCCAGTCACGTTGAAGAAGTTCGGAACTGTCAGGATAACGATTGGTAAGCCAGTACGTCAGGTAAATCATGCCGCAGCCGCAGCATTCGGTTGAGTCTGGCGCGCGGCAGCTTTTTGCAAATAGAACTGCTCAACCTCTGCCATGCTCCACACCCGTCCGTCTTCTTTGCCGATACACGCATAAACCGCGCCAGGCACATAACCTTCTTCAACCAGTTGCGCCGAGCCACTTAAAAATGTCCAGAAACTTTCATTCTCGGACTGCAATCCCACTTCGCCGAATTCGTAACGAGACAGGCGCGCGGAATTTAGGATGCGTTCGCTGATGTAGCGCTCAGCAATGCGCAGGGCCGCTTCATAGTTCAAAGCCATTGTTCTACCTCACTGCAATTGCCGCCTGGCCACGCCCATTTGAGTGCAGCCAAAACGTGAGAAATTCTGATACGCCGACACGATATGCCTTGCCTTCCAATTCTGGCAAGGGATCACGAATTGCTACCAACCCATCTTTAATTTGATCTACCAGCAAAGCGTGTCCGGCCTTGCTACGAGGCTTGGTCACGAAAACCAGTGCCGGACCTGTTGTCACGGCTTGCCGCAATTCGTCAAAGGACAAATCGTTGCGGTATTGATGAATGGCCGATAGGCCAAACTGCTGGAGCACCGAAGGAACCCTTGAAATGAAGGCTCCCTTCTCATCATCCAACCAAGTGCGAAGCTCAGCTTCTGAAACCGTCACGCCTGCATCCACCAGTAGCATTCGGCAACATGCTGCTACACAAGAGTCAGGCAAGTACTGCCCGAAAAGCACGCCGTTCGGCTGGTAAGGCTGCACTTCAAGCGCGGCAAAGAAATAGCCGCGCGCTTTGCTTGTATCAGGGTAATTCGGCATCGTCACACTGTTCTTTTAGCGCCAAGCAAGCCGCAAACTACTTCGCACCATTCAGCCCCCATTCAGCAATGACGGTGGAGGTGGTGTGTTGCCCGTCAAATCATCCCAAAACATCTTGGCCGCCATCTTGGTCAGCTTCCACATCTTGCCCCATTGAATCTCGCCCTGTTCACCGTAAAGCAAGCGTTTGATGACTTGGTCGCGGAAGAAGCGGCCCTCGCGTTTGAGCATGAATTCTTTGGCGAAGGGCTTGGCCACTTCAAAAAAGCTGAAGTTCGGATCGAGCGTGATGCCGACGCCTTCGAGCGTCATAATCGCTTTCATGATGTAGGTGAAGTGCGCCGGAATGCGGAAGGGATATTGGTAAATCACTTCGGCCAGTTCGTAGGTCAATTCTTTGAACCGTATGTCGCCGAGTTTCATGTTGAGGTAATCGCTGAAAAGTTTTTCGACCACCGGGCGGATCGTATTTGGGTCAATCGTCGGCGGCAGGAAGTTCAGGTTGATGAGGTCTTGCGTCAGGCCGGGCACGTCTTTGTCAACGATATGAAAGAAGGCGTCAATCATCTTGTCCTGTAACTCCGGCGTGATGCGCCCGACCATGCCGAAATCGAAGAAAGCCAGGCGGCCATCGTCCAGCACGCGCAGATTGCCCGGATGCGGATCGGCGTGAAAGTAGCCGTCTTCCAGTAATTGTTTCAGGTACGTCCGCGCGATCAGGCGCACGACTTCAATGCGGTTCAGGCCGCGTTCGTCCAGTGTTTGCAGGTCAATGACTTTGGTGCCTTCGATAAACTCCATCGTCAGCACGCGCGGGCTGACGTGTGACCAATAAATCTTGGGCACGTAGACTTCGCGCCACCGTTTGAAGTTGTCGCGGAAGGCCTCAGCATTGCGGCCTTCTTGCACATAATCCATCTCTTCAAACACGACGGCGGCGAATTCGTCAAGGGTGCCCACCCAATCCACGCCGCGCGCGATGTTTGGGTAACGCGCCATAAAACGCGCCAGGCTGCGCAACACAGCCAAGTCAAAATTGATCGTGTTGGCGAGTTCGGGCCGCTGTACCTTGATCGCCACGACTTCGCCTGAATGCAAGCGCGCGCGATAGACCTGACCTAGCGAAGCCGCGGCGACGGGCGGCGTTTCAATCTCAGCATAAAGCTCGTTGACCGGCCTGCCCAACTCGCGTTCGATGATCGCCATCGCCTGTTCGTGCGGGAATTCGGGCACGCGGTCTTGCAGCTTGCTCAGTTCCTTGATGTAAGCCAGCGGCAACAGATCGGCGCGCGTCGAAACGGCCTGACCGATCTTGATGAAGGTCGGGCCGAGCTTGAGCAACTGGCGCGACAGCCAATCGGCCTGCCATTGCAGATGTTTTTCTTCGGATTCTTCCTTGCCGCCAATGAACCAGCCGCGATGATAGCTGTACACAAACAAGTGATAGAGCACGAAGGTGCTGATGATGTGCGCCGCACGCACCCACGCCCGCCAGCCGTGGCCGCTGATCGTCTCATCCGGGTTGTAACGGGCGACGTTGACGGCGGGCCAATGCTGGGGTGTCGCTGCGAGCGGCGCGACGTCTATTGTTTGTGGCGTAACGGCGAGCGCGTCGTTCGTTGCTACGATTTGTTGTTCAATCTCTTGTTGGACTACGGCCATTCCTTCTCCTGCCTTACAAAGGTTGTTGCGCGCCGCCCCGAAAGGACGGCCGGGGCGCAGTATACACGCGATGGCTTACGAAGTTGCGGCGCAGACGTTGCAAATAATCTGAAGCGCACAGCCTGCAAGACGCCCAACCTGGGTACGCACCGCTGCCAGCGTGCAGTCTCGGCGCGCGGCGGCTAAACGTCTGCTGCCGAGACTGCACGCTGGCAGCGGTGCGTACCCAGGTTGGGGCTGCAAAGATAATCGGCAACACCCTTGCAAGACGCGCACGGGCACTGCGTTCAATCGTCGCTGCGGATGTAACCAAACAATAAACCAGCTTTGCCAAAGCCAGTCTCACGACGGCCTCGCTAACCCTATCAATTGCTGCTTTCCGACTCAGGAGATTTGTATGCACACGTGTGTCCGCAACTTGCTGCTCAGTATTTTTCTGTTGTTCTGCATCGCCGCCAACACGGCAGCGCAAACCGAAAACACGCCGCCGTCCTTGCGCCGCGTGACGCTCTACAAACACGGCGTGGGCTATTTTGAGCGGCAAGGCAAGGTGAATGGCGACGGCCAGGTCACTTTCCTGTTCGACGCCGCGCAGATGAATGACGTGTTGAAATCGCTGGTCGCGCTCGATCTGGGCAAAGGGGCGAACGCCGGCAAGATCACGGGCGTGACTTACGATTCGACCAAGCCGCTCGACCGGCGGTTGGAAGAATTCGGCGTCACACTCGATGGCAGCAACGCCGCCGGGATGACCGCGTTGATCGGCCAGTTCAAAGGCGCGCGCGTCAGTGTGCGCACCGGCGGCGCCAGCGCGAATGCGATCACTGGCACGGTGGTCGGCATCGAGAAACGCGCCAAAGTTCAGAACGGCGAGCGCAGCGAAACGCAGGAACTGGTTTTGCTGAACGAAGCTGGCGAGCTTTTCAGCTTACCCTTCGAGCAGATGCGCAGCCTCAAATTGCTCGACGCCAAATTGCGCGAAGACCTCGATCAATACTTGTCCATCCTGCAATCCACGCTGCACAAAAACCTGCGCAAGCTGACCATCGCCACGCAGGGGACGGGCGAACGTGACTTGTTCATTAGCTACGTCGTCGAAGCGCCCGTCTGGAAAACGACCTACCGCATCGTGCTGGACAAACAGGCCAAGCCCTTTCTGCAAGGCTGGGCCGTGGTGGACAACGTGCAGGATGAAGATTGGACGAACGTGACGCTGTCGCTGATTGCGGGCGCGCCGGTGTCATTCATCCAGGATTTGCAGCAGCCGCGCTACAAACAAAGGCCCGTAGTGGGGATGCCGGATGACGTTTCGATTACGCCGATGGTGCCGGAGGCGGCCAGGCCCGAAGCCCTCAAGCCTATTTCGTCCAGTCGCGGTGGGGCGGTGGAAGGCGTGATCACCGATGCGCAAGGCGCGGTGATTCCTGGCGTTACCATCCGCGTCCGCCAAGTCGGGTCGAACGCTGCTTTAACGGCGACGGCGGATAGCGAAGGTCGCTATCGTGTGCGTGGCGTGCCGCAGGGGCTTTACGCCCTCAGCTTTGAGGCTAGTGGTTTTCAAAAGACCACTATCAATAGCGTCAGCGTAGGTGTGGGGCGAACGACCAATCAAAATGCCGAGTTGCGCGTTGGTTCAGTATCAGAAACAGTGACGGTCACTGCCAGCGCTGCCACCCTGCACACGGATTCGTCCGCGATTGCCACCGTCAGTTCGATGCGTGACAAAGACTCCGGCATTGAGATTCACGCGGACACGCAAGAGATCGGCGAACTCTTTGAATATCGCATCGCGCATCCCGTCACCATCAAACGCAACAGTTCCGCGCTCATCCCCATCCTGCAAAACGAAGTCGCGGGCGAACTCGTCTCGCTCTACAACAAAGCCACGCGCGCACAGAATCCGATGAGCGCGTTTTACCTGCACAACACCACCGGCCTGACGCTCGAAAGCGGGCCGCTGACCGTGATTGAGAATGACACCTATGCGGGCGAAGCGCTGACCGCGCGCATCAAACCGAACGAGAAACGCTTCATCACCTACGCCGTTGACCTCGGCGTGCGCGTCAGCGTCAAAGAAGACGAGCAGGACGAGAAGCCCTTCTTCGCCGAAATCCGCGACGGCGAATTCCGGCTCAAATACAAACAAGCGCGCGCCACCGTTTACACGCTCGCCAACGTGACCGACCGTGCGAAGACCGTTTACATCGAGCACCCCTACGACAAAGATGAAAAGTGGCAACTCGCCAAGTCGCTCAAACCGGTTGAAACGACCGAGAGCTTTCACCGCTTCAAAGTCACCCTTGCGCCCAACGCTTCCACTCAATTCGCTGTCAATGAAGAGCTGCCCGAAACCGAAACCTACGCCATCTCCAACCTGACGTCGGATAAGCTGACGCTTTTTGTTACGGAAGGCTATCTGACCGCGCCGATGCGGCAGGCGCTCGAAACGATACTCGATCAAAAGGCCGAAATCGCCGCGCTCAACCGGCAGGCGCAAGAGAAGCAGGCCGAAATCAACGCCGTCACCAAAGACCAGGAACGCATGCGCGACAACCTGCGCGCCTTGGGCAAAACCGAAGATGAGAAGCTGCTGGTGCAACGTTATGTCGGCAAACTGGCGCAGGGCGAAGACCAACTCGAACGCCTGCGGCAGGAGGAAAAGCAGGTCGCCGAAAAGCGCAATGCGTTGCAGCGGCAAATCGAGGAGCGGCTGAAGAAGCTGGCGTTTGAACAACGCTTGAAATGAGCCGCACTTCGCCATCCTTTGCCGGGTTGCCTGACTGGCGTGGCGCGTCGGCACCGCTTGTCATCAGGCGCTCACTTCGCTACACTCCGCGCCTTTGCTTGGCGTCGTTTGCCCATGTTGCAAGCGGTTCCGGCAAACTCGTTCTTTCGCAGCGAGTGAAATTTATCGGAGCAATTATTTTAAGGAGCTAGTAAATGTTTGTCGTTCGATCATTGGTTCTCGTTTGTGCATTGGCTGTTCTGGCTTTCGGTCAGACAGTCGCGGGTGATGCTGGGGGCGCGGCGCGCTCAGGACAGTCTAAACAGGTGAATTACGTGCAGGTGGAGGCCGCGCAATTGCTGCAACGTCCGGCTGCCTATCGCGGGCGGCGCGTTGTGTTGACGGCTGAAGTGGTATCGGTCAATGCGCGGCGTGCTGCTTTGGCGGTGTATGATGCGCGCACACATGCGCTGATCGGCGTTTCGTTGACGGAACTTTCCAAAACGCAGCGCCGTCAATTGATCGCCGAGCCGGTTTATCACGTGACCATTTATGGTTTGGCTGAAATGCAGGAGGGCCGGTTGGTGCTCAAAGCCGAACAGGTGATGCCGGTGGAAATGACGCAGGTTGTGCGTTAAGGCCAGACAGAAAATATCGCAACTCAACCAACCGCCGCTTCGTCATGAAAGCTACGAAGCGGCGGTTTTGCCATTTGATGGCGTCTTCGATTAAGGTTAGGCCGCTTTCAAGCACTCTTAAACCACACAACCTAGTTCGGAATTTTCGGCGTGCTGGCGCGCTTCTTTCGATTGAGGGGCGTCGCTGACACGCGGCAACATTTGCACCCGGAGGACAAAATTATGTTGAACCGTCGTATGCGTGGCGTCTTCGCCCCGCTGACCATCGCGCTGATTGCCTGTTTGGCCTTGGGTTACGGCAGCAGCGCCCAGGTCGCGCAACCGCAGGAAAAAGTTGATCTGGAAGTCATCAACAAGCTCAAAGCCGAAGGCCTGGAGCGTTCGCAGGTGATGGAAACGCTGAGTTGGCTGACCGATGTGCACGGGCCGCGGTTGACCAATTCGACCAATTACATGAAAGCGGCGGAGTGGGCCAAAACCAAACTGGCTTCGTGGGGGCTGCAAAATTCGCATCTCGAAGCTTGGGGGCCTTTCGGGCGTGGTTGGACGCTGAATGGCTTCACGGCCAATATGACCAAGCCGCAATTTGCGCCGCTGATTGCCTATCCGAAAGCTTGGTCAGGCAGCACCAATGGCGTCGTGCGCGGTCAGGTCGTTTATTTGAAAGCCGACACCGAAGAGCAATTGGCGCAATACAAAGGCAAGCTCAAAGGCGCGATTGTATTGGTCGCGCCGCCCGCCGAGGTCAAAGCGCATTTCGCCGCCCAGGGCACGCGCACGACCGACGAGCAATTGCTGGCGATGGCGAATGCGGATGGGCAACCGGGTGGTCGTGGTCAATTCGGCGGTGGCCGTGGCGGCGCGCCAACCGGGGCGAACGTGACTGCCGCCAAGTGGAAAATGATCTATGAGGAAGGCGCTGGGATCGTGCTCGAACCGGGGCGCGGCGACGGCGGCGATTTCATCGTCAGCGCGGCGACCATGGCGCCTTCCACCGACCCGAATGCCGGTTTCGCCAATCGTCCGCGCCCGCAGACCAAAGGCGCAAGCATCATCCCGCAAGCCGTGCTGACGCCCGAACATTACAACCGCATGATCCGCATCCTCGACAAAGGCGTGCCGGTCGAAGCCGAATTCGAAATCAAGGCCAGCTATCAGGATCAGGACGAGATGAATTACAACGTCATCGCCGAGATTCCGGGCACTGACCTGAAAGATGAAATCGTGATGGTCGGCGGGCACTTCGATTCGTGGCATTCGGGCACGGGCGCGACCGACAACGCCGCCGGTTCTGCCGTGGCGATGGAAGTCGTGCGCATCCTCAAGACGCTCGGCCTGCAACCGCGCCGCACCATCCGCATCGGTCTGTGGGGTGGCGAAGAGGAAGGCTTGCTCGGCTCGCGCGCCTATGTCGAACAGCATTTCGGCGCGCGCCAACCGCTGCCAGCCGGACAGCAACCAGCGGCGGGCGGCCCAGGTGGTGGCGGTGGCGGATTCGGCGGGCCGCAAGGGCCGTTGGTGACGAAGCCTGAACACGCCAAGTTCGCGGGCTATTTCAACCTGGACAACGGCACCGGCAAGATTCGCGGCGTTTACCTGCAAGGCAACGACGCCGTGCGCCCGATCTTCCGCGCATGGCTGACGCCCTTCAAAGATATGGGTGCCTCCACAATCACCATCAACAACACGGGCGGCACTGACCATCAATCGTTTGATGGCGTGGGCTTGCCCGGCTTCCAGTTCATCCAGGACGACATCGAATACAACTCGCGCACGCACCATTACAACATGGACGTGTGGGATCGCATTCAAGCGGATGACATGAAGCAGGCCGCAGTCATCATCGCCTCGTTCGTCTATCACACGGCGATGCGCGATGAGAAATTGCCGCGCAAACCGATGACGGGTGGGCCGGGAGCGGCGGGCCGCTAAACAGCATTGCTGGATTTCGCCCACGAAGCTACACGAAGAAGCGCGAAGAAGGCCGACCTTTCTTGGTGCTGCTTGGTGTGGCTTCGTGGGCGCTTCTTTTTGTTGTGATAATTTTGCGGCGACTAGGAAATTTGGATTAAGATGCCGCCGACTTACCGCTCGTTCAGTTTGTCCATTAACACGCACGGAGGAAACAAAGCTTATGAGGTTTAGCCGCAGATTTACCACCCTAGTTTTAACTGGTTGTGCCGCGCTCGGTTTGGGGTTGACCGTCAGCAGCGCGAACAACACGCCGAAAAATGTCACGTTCACCAAAGACGTCGCGCCGATCATGTTCAAAAGTTGCGCCGAGTGCCATCGGCCCGGCCAGATCGCGCCGTTTTCGGTGCTCAGTTACAAAGACGTGCGCCCCTGGGCCAAGTCCATCAAAGAACAAGTCGCCAACCGCCAGATGCCGCCCTGGCATGCTGACCCGAAGCACGGCGAATGGAAGAACGACCGCCGGCTCTCGCCAACAGAAATGGATACGATTGCCGCCTGGGTAGACGGCGGCGCGCCTGAAGGCGATCCGAAAGCTTTGCCGCCTGTGCCGAAATACTACGAGGGTTGGAGCATCGGCAAACCCGATCAACTGCTCGCGATTCCCGAACAGAGCATTCCGGCGGAAGGCGTCATCGCCTATCAATATCTGACGATCAAAACCAACTTCACCGAAGACAAATGGATTCAAGCCGCTGAGTTGCGCAGCACCGGCGCGACCGCCGTGCATCACGTGATTGTGTTCATCAAAGCGCCGGGCATTTCGGCGGGCAATGAACAAAGCCTGTTGTGTGGCTACGCGCCCGGTGAACAGCCTGCGGTTTTCCCGACCGGCTATGCGCGCAAAGTCCCGGCAGGCGCAGAACTCGTTTTCCAGATGCACTACACGCCGAACGGCAAGCCGGCCAAAGACGTCACGACGCTGGGGCTGATCTTTGCCAAAGAGCCGGTCAAGACCGCCGTGCTGACGCGCGGTGTGATGCAGATGCGTTTTGGAATCCCGCCCGGCGCGGCGGCGCACGAGGTGCGTTCGCAATACACCTTCACGCAGGACGCGCATGTGACCAGCTTCATGCCGCACATGCATCTGCGTGGCAAAGATTTCATTTACATCGCGCATTACCCGGACGGCACTGAGAAAACCTTGCTCAACGTGCCGCGCTACGATTTCAACTGGCAGACCTATTACGTGCCGAAAGAGCCGGTGTCCATGCCCAAAGGCACGCGCCTCGAATGCATCGCGCACTTCGACAACTCGGCGGCCAACAAGTTCAACCCCGACCCGACCAAGTTGGTCAAGTGGGGCGAACAGACATGGGAAGAGATGATGATCGGCTGGGTCAGTTTTTATAACGACGGTGCGCCTGCGAAACCGGCGGCGGCGGGCAGCGCGAGCAGCAGCGAACAGTAATTCGCTTGCAGCCGAATGAAAGGTACGCGGATGACGCGGATATAGCCGATGATTGCGGGTCAATCCGCTCGATTCGCCGCCGCCTCATCCGCTTACTTTTTGCGCTTTGGTTTTTTGGTGGATCACTATGCTGACTAGACAACAAATCCGGTTTTGCTTGCTGACCTTGTTCTGGGTAAGCGCTGTTTTTCTTCCGAGGCAATCGGGCAGCGCCCACGAACCCATCACCACCAAAGTCACCTTCAACAAAGAAATCGCCCGCATCTTTCAAAGAAGCTGCTGGGGCTGCCATACCGAAGGCAAGGTCAAAGGCGACATCCCGCTCACGACCTACGAAGAAGCGCGCCCCTGGGCCAAAGCCATCAAGGAAGAGATTCTGGAAAAACGCATGCCGCCGTATCAAGCCGTCAAAGGCTACGGTAGCTTTGCGCACGATTACATTTTGCCGCAACGCGAGGTCGAACTAATCGTCTCGTGGGTCGAAGGCGGCGCACCCAAAGGCGAGGCCAAACATTACCCCGAGGCGCAAAACGGCTGGGCGTTGGGCGCGCCCGATTTGCTCTTGCAGCCCGAAAAGGAAAGCCAGCTTTCCGGCGAAGGGAACGAAATCGCGCGCTGCTTCGCGCTGCCCACCGGATTGAAAGCGAACGCCTGGTTGCGCGCGCTGGATTTCCAACCCGGCAATGGCCCGCTCGTGCAACGCGCTACATTCGCGGTGCACACGGGCGTGGGCAATCCGTGTGGCAAGGCCGAGGCCGCTACCAATCCGAACAGCTTGAGCCAATGGGTGCCGGGCCATGCGCCGTTGCAATTGCCCACCGGCACGGGGCGTTTGTTGCCAGCGGGCGCGCAAATTCAAATGACGATTCATTACCGCTTGAATGGCGAGGCCGCGCATGATCGCAGCCAACTGGCGCTCTACTTCATCAAACCGCAAGCGAAAGATGCCGCACCCAAAGCCGTGCGCAATGTGGCGCTCACTGCCGCGCCGGTAAAGCTGGCGGTGAAAGACGAACTGCAACTGGTCAAAGCGACGCTGACCTTGACCGAAGCCACTGAAGTGATTGCCGTGCGCCCGCTGCTCTTTCCCTTCGGCCAATCGGTCGAAGTGACGGCCCACCGCCCAGATGGTTCCAGCGAAGTGCTGATCTGGGCGCGCAACTATCGTTTCAATTGGCAACCCGATTATGTGTTCAGAACGCCGCTTGCACTGCCGCGCGGTACACGCCTCGAAGCGACGGCTTATCTGGATAATTCAGACAACAATCCGAACAATCCGAATGAGACTGCCAAGGCGGTCAGTCTGAGTGAGCCGCTTTGCGAATTATTGCTGGCGGGAAGTCCGACGGCGAGAGCCAAACGCTGAGCAACGACAGCTACGCCGGATCGTTGTAATTACTCAAATATAAGCGTCCTTCATAATCTACCAAGCCAAAGCGCAACCGGTTCAACCAACCGGAGTGGCCTAATACATTGGTCGAAAAGTGCGGATCGGCAGCAAAATAGACCATCGCGACGACGGCAATTCCCAAGACTGTCAAGGTGACTTCGTGGCCGAAAGTCGGGAAACCACCCATTGCAGTGCGAAAGCGTGTCGGCTGTCCGCTTTCAATGTCTAAACCGAGTCGTTCGCCGTGTACCCGAGCAAAGATGCAACCATCCGCACCACTATCAACTTTTGCCTGAAGCTGAGCGGCTTCTGTACCGGAACTAAGCGTGACAGGCACGGTGATGCCTTGTTGATGGGTATCATATTCGTAGCGGGCAGCAAAGGTAAGCGTATAGCTCATGACAACCAACCTCCCCAATACGGTTCAGCTTCTTTCCCCTCATTTTCCCCTCCTGCTTCAATGACGTGCTCAAGAAAGGGCGCAATCACGCCAGCGGCTTTGGCTGCGCGATGAACTTGCAGCGCATCCGTGCCGTGGCTGATGAGCCGGTCGCCTTCAAGCGCAACCCATTGACCTGAAAATTCGGTGCGATGTTCGTCCAGCCATTTTCTAGCTTGGTGGAAGCGTTCAAGTTGCTGTTCAACAGTCTCGATAACTTGGGGTGGCAAGTCGGCTGCTTTGATAGTTTGTTTCAACGAGGTGTCAGGCCGGGGAGCAGCCTCGTCGTGTTGCGCCTGTTCCCGCAACCATTGTTGTAGTCGTTGGCGGTCGGCCAGCGGCATGGCTTTGATGGTTTCGATAGTTTGTTCAAGCGTTGTCATTACTCTTTCCTCCCGTTACAAGCTCAGCCAAATTGTAACCGCAGAAGATGATTGTTTGAACTGCCGAGGGGGGCACGCAAAACGCTTCAGCTTTTTTTCCGTCCTCTGGCGGAATCAGCCATCGCCGGTTGTGTTTCTTCGGTGCGATAGGCGCGTTGGGCGAGCAACAGGTGTTCGTGCATGGCGGCGCGCGCCTCGTCCACTTTGTGGTTGCGGATGGCGCGGTAGATGCGCTGGTGCAAGTCGAGGGACTCTTTGAAATCGTGGGCGCGCCCGATGGTATCGCGCCGCCGGTCATACATTACGGCGGAAACCATCTCGACCAGCGCCGCCAGAATGGGATTGTCAGAGGCGGCGGCAATGGCGCGATGAAACTTGATGTCGTGAATCAGGTATTGCACGGGGTCGGGCAGCGTCGCATACATATTGGCTAGTTCTTCGGCCAGCATCGCCAAGGTTTCACCAGTGGCGCGTTCGGCGGCCAGCGCGGCAATCTGTACTTCCAAGACGCGGCGCGCTTCGAACATCTGATCAAAGGTGAAGCCGTGCAGCGCGGCCATCAGACTGAGTTGTTCGCTGTCGAGCACGGGCGTGTCGGCGACATAGGTGCCCGAGCCGTGCCGCGAATGTAGCACGCCCATCGTTACCAGGGTGCGAATCCCGGCACGCAACGAAGGGCGGCTGATGCCGAGTTGTTTGGAAAGTTCGCGTTCCGCTGGCAAACGGTCGCCGGGGTGCAATTCGCCGCGCGCGATCATCCCGTGGATGCGCGCGACGACCTGTTCGGAGGTTTGGCCGTTGTGGTCGGTTGCGGGTGCTGTGGTGGTCGCAGTTTTTGCTCTGGGCATGGTTCGGTGTACGGAAAATGACCGCGCTGCGGGACGGTACCGCGCGCGTGAGCAAGCGGCGTGTCAGGCCTGCTCCCTGAACTGAGCTGCCAAAGCTCCGCTTGCTCACGCGCGCGGTACCGTCCCGGCATCAAGCCAAGCCGCGCCGTGCGGATAGGCAAACCGCGCCAACGAGTCCGCTTTCATCGTGATGCTGTAACCGGGCGCGCTGGGCGGCAGGTATCTTCCCTCTTTAATGACGACCGGGTCAATGAAATGCTCGTGCAAATGGTCAACATATTCGAGCAGCCGATTTTCCAGCGCAGCCCCGACGCAGATGTAATCAAACATTGAAAGATGCTGCACGTATTCGCACAGCCCCACGCCGCCCGCGTGCGGACAGACCGGCACGCCGAATTTCGCCGCCATGAGCAAGACGGCCAGGATTTCATTCACGCCGCCCAGGCGGCACGAATCAATCTGGCAAAAGCTGCTGGCCTGGGCTTGCAGCAGTTGCTTGAAGATCACGCGATTCTGGCAATGCTCACCGGTGGCGACCTTGATGGGCGCGATGGCACGCGCAATCGCCGCATGGCCCAGCACATCGTCGGGGCTGGTCGGTTCTTCGATCCAGTGCGGTTTGAATTCGGCCAACGAGCGTATCCAGTCAATCGCCTCGTTTACATCCCAAACCTGATTGGCATCCATCATCAGCTTGCGTTCCCAGCCGATCTCTTCCCGAATCAGCGCCGCGCGGCGGTAATCGTCGTCGCGATTGCGCCCGACTTTCATTTTGAAATGCGTCCAGCCGTGCGCGACAGCGTTACGCAACAGACCGCGCATCTTCTCTTCGCTGTAACCAAGCCAGCCCGCCGAAGTCGTATAAGCAGGGAAGCCCTGTGCGCGCATCTTGGCTTCGCGTTCGCCGCGCGTGGCGGCATTGCGTTGCAAAATCTCCAACGCTTCCGCCGGGGTCAGCGCATCGGTGATGTGTTTGAAGGGGACGCAGGCGACAACTTGTTCCGGCGTCATGTCTACCAGCAATTTCCAGAGCGGCTTGCCTTCCGCCTTGGCGTACAAGTCCCACAACGCGTTGACGACCGCCGCCGTCGCCAGATGAATCACGCCTTTTTCAGGCCCGACCCAGCGCAACTGGCTGTCGCCGGTAATCCGTTGCCAGGCTGCGCCGGGATTGTCGGCAAATTCGGCGACGGTGGTGCCGACGACTAGGTGCGCCAGTGCGCGAATCGCCGCGACGCACAATTCGTTGCCGCGCCCGATGGTAAACGTCAGGCCGTGGCCCTCAAGGCCCGCGTCGGTTTTCAGAATGCAATAGGCCGCCGAATAGTCGGGGTCGGGGTTCATGGCATCCGAGCCGTCCAGCGCGCGCGAGGTGGGAAAGCGTATGTCGCGTACATCCAGTTCGATGATTTTCATAACGTTGACCACAGCAAAGCCATTTGAAAAAACTCTAGCAGAGGTATTACCAATCTGCCTCTGTTTGTCACTGTGTACTACTCGGCTTAGAGCCTTGTCAATATGCTGGTCGGGCGTGTCACACGAAAACGCAATTGACAGGTTTTTTCGGAGCGTGCTATAAGCCTAACTAGCTTTGCAAGTGGTAAAACCAATTGAAGACCAGCCCAAGACTGGTCGCAATAAAAGCCGCTGGGAATTCATTTCGCCGAACCATCAAATCTGCAACTCTTACCGAAGGAGAAGCGGTTCGGCCAAGTGACAACCACGCGCGCGCCGCGCCGGATGCAAGGCTCGCTGCGCTTCAGTTTTTCTGATCCCACTGGATTTTGTGGGTAAGCTCGGTCATTGAAAAAGAAACGGATGATTGCGTTGTAGCGGGTTATCCTTTTGGGTGACGAAACTCGAAAGGAGTCCCAAGCGCAACCATCCGTGTGTAGAAAGCATA